>CAYRQC010000706.1:0-4715 GCA_964426265.1 uncultured Phycisphaerales bacterium
GCCGCGCCAATCCATGGACGATTGCATCGCCGCAGCGGTCGCCGTGGTTCTGCGCGTAGTACCGTAGTACCGATCCGTACGCCGGTTCAGTGGTCAGTCGCTGGCGGGCGGGGTGTAGCCGAGGGCGTCGAGCATCTGCTCCATCTCGGGGGACATCTCGAACGCGCGCGGTTCGGTGGAGGTGGAGAGCGCGCTTGCTTGTGCCGCGAGCGCCTTCAAGCGCG
This sequence comes from uncultured Phycisphaerales bacterium, assembly GCA_964426265.1. Classification (GTDB taxonomy): domain Bacteria; phylum Planctomycetota; class B15-G4; order B15-G4; family SIAN01; genus SIAN01. Next base: position 225 of record CAYRQC010000706.1, read on the forward strand.
CGTCGAGCTGGCGCGTCATGCCGGCGGTGCGCTGCGGCTCGTCGGCCGAACGGTCGTGCGCCTCGCCGGGATCGTCGTCGAGCTGGAAGAGCTTCACCGGCCACGGCGCGTCGCCGATCCGGCGGCGTACCAGCTTCCACGGCCAGCGGACGAGTGCGTCCTGGTCGGGGTGATCGGCGATGTGGCGCAAGGAGAGAAGCTGCGGCTCGTCGTCATCGGTGGGGTTGATGGCGTCGGGGTGTGTGGCATTCGAGTCAGTGACAGCCGACTGCGTGGCATCGGCAAACAGCAAACGGTCGCGCGACAGCACTCGCGGGTCGGGCCCGAGAGCGAGCTGGCCGGCGATCGTCGCCGCGACATCGGTGAGCGCCACCGGCTCCTCGCGCACGGCACCGCGCGGCACGCCTGGCCCGCGCACGATCCACGGCACATGGGTCAGCGTGTGCCACAGCTCGTCGCCGTGGCCGATCATCGCGTGCTCGAAGAACTCCTCGCCATGGTCGGCCACCAGCACGACGAGTGTGCGATCGGCCAGTTGCAACGCGTCGAGCGCGTCGAGCAGCCGTCCGACGATCTCGTGGTCGGCCTCCTCGATCGACGCGCGATAGAGCAGGGAGAGCCGCGCCGTCGCCGCGCGATCGCCCGAGCTGGCTTGCCCGCGCAGTGTCGTCAGCTCGTCGGGGGAGGGCCGCGCGCCACCGCCGATGCGATCGAGCCACGCCTGGTGCGGCCGGTAGTTGTGGACGAGATAAGTGTGGAGAAAGAGGAAGAACGGCACGTCGCGGCTCTTCCCGAGCCAGTCGACGACGGCGGCCATGCGATCCTCGCCGGGCGCCGCATCGTGATCGAGCGGGTCGCCGATCCGCCGGTGCAACCCGACCACACCGCCCGGATCGCGGATGGAGTAGCTGTCGAAGCCGACACCGAATCCGTAACGCGGATGGACAAGACCACCGGCCGTGAATGCGGCGGTGCGATAGCCCTCGGCCCGCAGCCGCGCGGCGATCATGAGCGTGCGCGCCGGGTCCATCGGCTGCGTCGCCATCACCGTCTGATGGACGAGCGGATCCTGGCCCGACAGCATCGAGAGGTGAGTCGGCAGCGTGTACGAGGCCGGCGAGAGCACGCGCGCGAAACGCGTCCCGGCCGCGGCCAGCGCGTCGATCCGCGGAGTCGCGATCTGCTTGGCACCGTAGCAGCCGAGGTGATCGGCGCGCAGGGTGTCGAGCGAGACGACGACGAGGTTTGGCGACGGGCGCTGGATTGGGTTCGACGGCAGGCGCGGCGATCGATTGGGTGGCACGCTCGCCGCCGTTCCGAGCACCACCGGCGCCCCGAGCAGCGCCACCGATCCGCGCGGCCCCGTCGCCGTGAACGCAAGCTGCACGCGTTTTCCCGCGAACGGTGTGAGGTCGAGTGCATAAGCCAAGTAGCGCGCGCGACGCGCAGTGGTGAGTGCATCGGCAGCGGGCAGCTCCACGGTGCGACTGTCCACGCACTGGCCGGCGATCTCGACTCGCACGTTCACGGTGCCACCCGCGCGATCGGCGAGCGCCGCCACCTGCATCTCGAGCCGCGGCTTTTCCTCGGGCAGCGCCACGTCGAACACCACCCGTCCTGGGGTTGGGAGCGCGATGCAATCGCACGTGACCATGTCGAGCTCGACGTGCCGGCGCAGCGGATGGGTCGCGGGCTCGACCGATTCGTCGATCGAGAGTGCGAGCGCCTCACCGGTGGTCAGTCGCCGCAGCTCGACGCGATCGAGGGCGACGCCGCGATCACCACCCGAGACGAAGAGCGCGAGTGAGCGGCGGCCGGGGTAGGGCCGCGCCACGGCTCGCAGCTCGGTCCACTCCTCGGCTCCGGCCGCGAGTGCGGTCTCGCGCGGGCGGATCGCCTGGATCTGCTGGCTCAGGTCATGGACGGTCGCGGCAAACTCGGCGTCTGTTGGCGCAGCCTTCTTCAGCGGAAGGTACGAGAGGCTCGGCGCCACGCCGCCCTCGGGCTGCGGCGCGAGCGGCTTCACCCACGCCCTCACGAGCCACGTCTCGGCTTCGTCTGCTGCCAGAAGTGCGAGCAGGAAGTCCTGCGCCGGCACGCGCACGCTGCTCCTGCCGTCCAGAGTCGTCGCGCGCTGCGAGCGCGGCTCGATGGTGCTTTCGACGACACCGGTCTCGAGCGCGCGCGCGACGAAGACGTGATCGCGCCACGGTCCCGGCCAGCCACTGGCGATCGCCGCGCCATCGGTGACGCCGGTTGCCGCGCCGCTCATCTCGTCCGCAAATGCGAGGTCCTCCGGTGCCGCCTCGCCGAGGGTTCCAGAAAACAGGCCCGCGCTCGGCACTTCGAAGTGGGTGGTCGCGCTGCCGAGCTGCTCGACCAGGCGGAGCACGCTGCGCGGTGCGCTGTTGGTTGCGTTGGCGGCGCCCATCGCCGCGCTGTCACTCGAGCGGCTGCTCCCGCTCTGCGGCTCCTGCGCCACCGAGCAAGCCGCCAGCAGCGACCCGACCAACAGCAGCGCGACTTTCACCACTCGATCACCACGCGATCACCGTCCGTAGCCGAGGTTTGCGAGGTCGGAGTCGAGGTCGACGCCCGCTTGGAAGAGTCGATCCCGCTGCTCCTCGGCACCCGCCGCCGCAGCCGTGATCCGCGCAAGCTCCCGATCGAGCGCGAGGCGCGCCTGCGCGAGCTGCTTGCTGTAGCGTGCGTCCGCCGCGAGATCGGTCTGCTCCCGCGGGTCGTCGAACAGGTCATAGAGCGACTCGCTCGCCAGCTCTTGGGGTCGCAGTCCGGCGCCCTTGAACGGGTCGGCCGGCTCGCCCGCGTCGGTCCGTTCGGTCCGCTCGCTCACCGCAGCCGGCTCAGTCGTGCGAACCGAGGAAGTTGCATCGGGCTCCGGCTGTTTCAGCAGCTTCATCCGCCGGATGTACTTGAAGCGTCCGCGGATCAGCGCCGAGTTGATCTCGCCGCTGCCCGGGCAGTCCTGGATCAGCAGCGGCCGCTCGTCGATCTCCTCGCCGCGCAGCAGCGGCGCCAGGCTCACCCCCTGCGTCGTCGCGAGCGGCTCGAGCGCCGCCAGCTCGAGCAGCGTCGGGGTGAGGTCGATCAAGCTCACCGGCGTGTCGATTGAGCGCGATTCCATGCCGGGCACATGGATCAGCAGCGGAACGCGCAGCACCTCGTCGTGGAGACCCGTCGTGTGAAAGAGGAAGTCGTGCTCGAGGAAACCCTCGCCGTGGTCGGCCGTGATCACGACGATGGTGTGGTCGAGCAGCCCGCGCTGCTCGAGGGTGGCGAGCAGCTCACCGACGGCACCGTCGACCTCGGAGACGCTCGCGTCGTAGAGCTGTTGATAGTGCTGCACCTGCGGCGAGCCGGCGAGGATCCCCGCGAATCCCTGCTGTTGGATGTCCATCGGCAACGGCCAGGGCGCATCGGGATCGGCGCCTTGTTGTTTCGCGGCGCCGTCGGACGGTGTGTAGTCGTGGGCGTGGTAGGTGTGGAAGAAGAGGAAGAAGCGGCGGTCGGCGTGGTCACTGATCCAGTTCGTGACATCGCCGAGCCCGATTCCGTCGCGCACCCGGCGGTTGTAGTCGGACATCGCGCGCCGTGGGCTGCGCGTGTAGCGCGGGTTTTTCGGGGTCATCAACGAGTCGAGCATGCTGTAGCGGCTGAAGCCGCGATCGAAGCCGAAGGTGGCGTCGACGAAGCCTCCGCCGGTGAAGGCCGCGGTCACCATCCCGGCGGCGGCGCAGCGCTCGGCTAGGTTCGGCCATGGGCGGATCGAGACGCGCTCGCCGTAGCGATAGGCGCCGTGCACCAGCGGCTGCAGGCCCGTCATCATCGAACCGTGGGCCGGGATCGTGAAGTTGGCCGGGCTCCAGGCTCGCTCGAAGCGGACACATTGCTTGGCGAAGCGATCGATGTTCGGCGTGACGCCGCGCGTTGAGCCGAACGCACCGACGCGGTCCGCACGCAAGGTGTCGAGCGAGATCAGGAGCAGGTTGTCCGGCGTCGCAACGTCGCGGCGCGGTTCGAGGTTGGGCAGTGCGACGAAGAGGAGCCGCCGCTCGGCCTGGCTCACTGAGATTTCGAGAACGCTTCCCGCTGGCAGCGCAGATGCAACTTCGAAGGTGACGCCCTGCCAGCGGCGAATCGGCTCATCGCTGCCGGTGGTGCCGGCCTGCGGTGTGACGCCCTCACGGAAGGTGACGTGCTGCTCGCCGTGAATGGCGCCATGCAGACGCGCAATCGCCGTGAGTGGTTCTTGCAGCGGCACCATCCCTTCCGGTGGAGCGAGCGCCAGCTCGACGCGGGTGCCAGCGCGCAAAGCCGGCAGCGGGAAGGAGTGGGTGGCGCCCGCCGCGACCGGCAGCGCGAAACGCGACTCGCCCCCGACCGAGTGGTGATCCGGCAGCTCGGCGATCAACTCGTCGAGCGCGAGGTGTTCGATCGTCACGGCTCCACCGGCCGGCACCTCGATGCTGA
>CAYRQC010000707.1:0-9456 GCA_964426265.1 uncultured Phycisphaerales bacterium
CGATCTTCATCATGATCTGGTCGGAGTGGAAGACCCGCTTCCGTTGGGTGCCGATCGCCTGGATCTTCGGGCTCGGCATCCCGGTCTATGTACAACAGGTCTCGATCGAGAAAGTGAACAAGGCGCTGAAGGCCGGCGTCACCGATCAGGCGCAACTGACCGAGCTGATCGGGCGCTGGATGACGCTGAACGACCTGCGCGGCGTGATCCTCACCACCATGTGGCTGGTGATGATGTACTACTTCATCGCCAAGGGAGAGCTCCTGAACCGGCTCCTCCCGGAGAAGTGTCAGTAGTTGCCGGAGCGCCGGACGTCACCCGGTGCCCGAAGTCCAGGGCCGGCGGCCGTCACTGCTCGTGACCTTGCGGTCGAGGCGCAGCCCCTCCTGGCCGTGGAACGTGAGCAGCAGCGCTTCGGGTGCGGCGAAGGCTTCGAACAGGCGGTAGATCACCTCTTCCTCGCCGGGCCAGGGGTAGGCGAAGACGAGATCGAAATCGTCGGGATCGAGCCGCAGCACCGAATGGCCGTCCGGGCCGCCTTCGGCGAGCCAGGTGAACTCGTTGTTGCAGTCAGCGAGCGCGCCGGCGTCCTGCGGGACGAAGTTGCCGCGGGCGAGCTCGACCTTCAGCGCGAAGTCGTGTGCGAGGCGGCGCGCTTCCTCGACGAGGTCACGCTCGATCTCGATGCCACAGGCATCGAAGCCGGCGAGCGCCGCGAGGCCGGCGACCGCCGCGAATCCGCAGCCCCACTCGCAGAACGCGCGGCCGGGCGCGAGCTTGCCGCGCGCGATCGCGTCGAGCATCCGCCACGTGGCCTCGAAGTCGCTCGGCACGAAGGAGACGATCGGGTGCTTCACGCGCTGGTCGTTGAAGGTGTCGATCCGCTCGTTGGCAGCCCGCACGAACGCGGCGACCCGCTCCGGCAGCGCGCCCTCACTCGGCTTCACGGGTACACCGACCAACGCCATCCGGTCTCCTCGACACGCCCGCAGGATGCAGCATCGTACAAGTCACCGCTCCTTGATTCGGCCGCCGATTCAGCCACGATGCGGAGCCGATGACCGATTCGCCCGTCGATACCGCCGAGCTGCTCACCACCGCGCTCGAGCTCGCGCGCGCCGCGGGAAAGCTCCACCTCGATCTCTGGCGGACGTTCGACCCGGCCGCGGTGACGCTGAAGAGCCGGCGCAACCCGGTGACCGCGGCCGACCTCGCGGCCGAGCGGCTGATCGTCGGCGAGCTGGCGCACCGTTTTCCGACGCACCGCGTGGTCGCCGAAGAAGAGGGCGGCCGCGCCGGCTCCGACCAGCTCACCTGGTACGTCGACCCGCTCGACGGGACGGTCAACTTCGCCCACGGGCTGCCGCTCTTCGCGGTGTCGATCGGCGTCTGCCGCGGCGCGGAGCTGCTGGCCGGCGTTGTCCACGCCGCGGCGCTCGGCGAGACCTACCACGCGGTGAAGGGCGGCGGCGCGTTCCGCAACGGTCAGCCGCTCCACGTGAGCGGAACCGCGGAGGTGCGCGAGTCGCTGCTCGCCACCGGCTTTTGCTATCAACGCAACGAGGTCGCCGAGAACAACGTGCGCGAGTTTTCGGAGCTGGTGCTGCGCTGCCGCGACGTGCGGCGGCTTGGCAGCGCCGCGCTCGACCTCGCGTTGGTCGCGGCCGGCCACTACGACGCCTATTGGGAGCCCTACCTCAATGCGTGGGACCTCGCGGCGGGAATGCTCCTGGTCGCCGAAGCGGGGGGCCGGGTGACCGACCTCGCCGGCGGGGGCGCGATGCTTCGTCGCGGCGACGTCCTCGCGAGCAACGGGACGGCGCTGCATGCGACGCTGCTCGATCGCGTGCGCCGGCCGTGACCCGTTGCCGCGCCACGTCCGCTGCGCTACATCCGCAACTAATGGAGACCCCGCCGACCTCCGCCTTGTCGCCGTCGCTGCGCGTCGATCTCGGCGACGGGGTGGCCGCCTTCGAGCTCAAGCACCTGCTCGCCGAGCCGCTCGCCGACGCCGTGGAGTCGTGGGCGCGGCGTCATCTGCGCATCGACCCGCATGGCGATCCGGCCCACCACGACCGCTATCGAACCACCACGCTCTATCTCGATACGCCCGCGCTCGACGTCTACCACCGTGCGCCCGGCTTCGCCCGTCGCAAGTACCGCTTGCGGCGCTACGGCCGCGAGCCGACGCTCTTCCTCGAGCGCAAGATCCGACGCGGCGATCGCGTGAAGAAGCGGCGCGCCGCGATCACCGCGGTGGGCGACGGTGCCTTCGACTTCGATGACCTGGTCGCCGCGATCGACGCGGCGGACGGCAATGACGAGGGGCCGCGGTCGTGGTTCCCGCTCGAGGTCGTCGAGCGGCAGCTCCTGCCGACCTGTCGGCTGACCTACGAGCGCACGGCCTTCTTCGAAGGGGAAGGCGACGGCGCGCTGCGGCTCACGCTCGACCGCGCGATCCACGGCGTGCGCAGCGACCGCGATGGTTGGGGCGTCCCGCCGGTCGACGGTGGAGAGCTGCTGCTCGCGGATGCCGTGGTCTGTGAGCTCAAGTTCGCGGGCAGCTTGCCCGAGCGCTTCAAGGAGCTGATCACCGAGTTGGCGTTGCCGGTGTCGAGCGTGTCGAAGTACCGCCGCTTCATGGAGCTCGCGCTCGGCGGTGGGGGACGTGGTGGTGCCGCCGGCGGTCGAGCGACGGCGCGGGATGGCCTGCCGGATGCCTAGCTGGCTCACCGCGCCGGGTGTCAGCGCACCTGCCGTCATGCTTTGCGAGCTGGTCATCCGACTGCTCCTCGCCACCGCAGCCGGGCTGCTGGTGGCGTTGATCTGGCGGCGCACCCGCCGCGGCGATGCAACGGCAGCGACCACATTCGACTCGACTCTGGTGCTGTTGACGGTGTTGATCGCGCTGACGACCGTCGTCATTCATGACAGCCCAGCGCGGGCGTTCGGGCTGGTCGGCGCGCTCTCGATCGTCCGCTTCCGTACGGTGGTCGAGGACACGCGCGACACGGCGTTCGTGATCTTCGCGGTGGCCGCCGGGATGGCGCTCGGCGCCGGCGAATACTTGGCTTGCCTGGTCGGCGTGCCGATCGTGAGCTTGGTCGGGTGGGGGCTCGCGGTGCGCGGGTCGCGGGCGAGGCGGGCGGCGGCTCCCGAGACGTGCCGGCTGCTCGTGCGTGTGGCACTCGGCCGCGATCCGGCGCAGGTCGTCGGCGGCAGCCTGAGCGCGCACGCGTCGGAGTCGCACCTGGTCGGCATCACGACGGCGCGGCAGGGTGCCGCGGTCGAAGCGCGGTGGGTGGTGAAGCTCCGTGCGCCCGAGGCGGCGCTCGCTCTGGTCCAGGAGCTGGTGAAGCAGGACGGGGTCCAGCATGTCGACCTCGAGGATCTGTAGCGCGCGTCGGAGGGAGCTACTCTCGGCGTCGCTGCCGCGCCGGCGCGGTGGCTGCTGCTTCCGCTCTCCAGAGTCCCGTGATGCACTCGACGATTGACTCGACCGCGCGCGCGCTCACGATCTGCTGTTCGGTGCTCTGGTACGCCGCGCCCGCGGCGCCGGCAGCGACGGCCGCTCTCATCCCTCCCCGGCAGCAGGATCCCAAGCAGGAGCAGGACGACGGCAAGCCACCCGTCATCTTCGCCAAGCCCGGCAAGCCCGATGAGAGCGACGCCTTCTTCGACAAGGGTGAGATCCCGCGGCTCAAGCTCGAGGTCGACAAGGAGGAGCTCGCGAAGCTGCGCGCCGACCCGCGCCATTACGTCCGCGCCACCCTGCGCGAGAACGAGAAGACGGTCTTCGAGGACGTCGCGATCAAGCTGAAGGGGGCGGCCGGGAGCTTCCGCGACCTCGACGACAAGCCGGGGTTCACGGTCAATGTCACCAAGTACGACGACCACCGCGCCTTCCACGATCTCGAGAAGTTCCACCTCAACAACTCGGTGCAGGACGACACCTACCTCGACGAGTACCTCGCCTCGGAGCTGATGAAGGCGGCCGGTGTCCCGGCGCCGCGAATCACCCACGCGCGCGTCTGGTTCAACGGCCGCGATCTCGGCCTCTACGTGTTCAAGGAGGGGTTCGACAAGCAGCTGATGCAACGCCATTTCAAGAAGGCGAGTGGCAACCTCTACGACGGCGGCTTCTGCCACGAGATCGACGACGGGCTCGAGAAGGACGAGGGGAAGGGGCCCGACGATGGCAGCGATTTGAAAGCGCTCGCCGAGGCGTGCCGCGAGCCCGATCCGGCACAGCGCTGGCAGCTCATCGAGCAGCGGCTCGACGTCGACGCCTTCCTCACCTTCACGGCGATGGAGCTCTGCATCGGCCACTGGGACGGCTACTCGATCAACACCAACAACTACCGCCTCTACGTCGAGCCACAGACCAAGCGCGCTTACTTCATCCCGCACGGCATGGACCAGCTCTTCCAGGATCCCGAGGCGTCGGTGTTGGAGTACCCGAACGCGCTGGTCGGCGAGGCGGTGATGCGCAATCCGGAGTGGCGCGCGCGCTATCGCAAACGGATCACCGAGCTGCTGCCGCTGTTCGCCGTGAAGGAGAAGCTGCTGCCGAAAGTCAAGGCGGCGCAGAAGCGGCTCGAGCCGGTGGTGAAGGGGTTGGATGGCGCGGCGGGGGGCGACTATCCGGGCCGCGTGAAGGGGCTGGTCGAGCGGCTCGAGCTGCGCGAGAAGAGCCTGAAAGAGCAGAGCAAGAAGCCGGAGCCCAAGACGCTCGAGTTCGACGGCAAGGGGATCGCGAGGCTCACCGGCTTCGTCGCCAACCGCGAGAGTGGTGACGCCAGGCTCGAGCAGACCACGCACGCGAACAAGCGCGCCTACGGGATCGACAGCGGCAACTATCCGGGTGCCACGTCGTGGCGCAAAAAAGTGAAGCTCGCGAAGGGGCGCTACGTGTTCGAGGCGAGCGCGAAGCTCCAGAAGGTCGTCTTGTTCGACGGCAACTTGAACAGCGGGGTGCAACTGCGCATCGCCGGTAGCGATCGCCACGTCGGCCTCGATGGCACCAGCTCATGGCAGAAGATCCAGTTCGAGTTCGAGGTGCTCGAGGAGACGCGCCTCGTCGAGCTGATGGCCGAGCTGTGCGCCATGGGCGGCAACGCCTACTTCGAGCTGTCGTCGCTGAAGCTGGTGAAGGTGCCGTGACCGCGGTCCGTCGCCGGCGCAAGTTCCGCGAGCTGTTCCACAGCCTCGTGCCCTTCGGCCTCTTCGAGAGGAAGCCGCGCCACTACCTGGAGATGGTGCGGATCGTCTGGGAGAACCGCGATCGGCTCGGCTATGCGTGGCGGGTGCTGTCGAAGGGGGTGTGTGATGGCTGTGCACTCGGCACGACGGGGCTGAAGGACTGGACGCTCGACGGGACGCACCTCTGTCTGGTGCGTCTCAATCTGCTGCGGCTCAACACGATGGCGGCGTTCGCGCCCGAGCTGACGCGCGACGTGGCGGCGCTGCGCGCGAAGAGCTCGAAGGAGCTGCGGGCACTCGGGCGGCTCGGGTGGCCGCTGCGGCGGCGCAAGGGCGAAGCGGGCTTCACACCGGTTGGTTTCGAGGAGGTGTGGCGGGACGTCGGCGAGCAGTGGCGGCGCTTCGCTCCCGCGCGCACCGCGATGTTCGTCACCAGCCGTGGCGTCACCAACGAGGTCTATTACGTCGCGCAGAAGGTCTTCCGCTACCTCGGCAGCAACAATGTCGACAACTCGGCGCGCCTCTGCCATGCGCCGAGCACGGTCGGGCTCAAGAGCTCGATCGGCGTCGCCGCCACGACCTGTTCGTACCGCGACTGGTACACGACCGACCTGATCGTCTTCTTCGGCAGCAACCCGGCCAACGACCAGCCGGTGGCCATGAAGTACCTCGAGCAGGCGCGCAAGAACGGCACCCGCGTGCTGAACGTGAATGCCTGCCGCGAGCCGGGGATGGAGCGCTACTGGGTGCCGAGCAGTGCCGCGTCGGCGCTGTTCGGCACGCGGATGAGCGACCGCACCTTTTTGGTGAGGGTGGGGGGCGATCTCGCGCTGCTGACGGCGGTGGCGAAGGTGGTGGTCGAGCGCGGCGGCGCGAAGCGCGATTTCATCGAGCAGGCGACGGTCGGCTTCGAGGCGTATCGCGAGCTGCTCGCGCGCCAGTCGGTGGCGGAGCTCGCGGCGCGCGCGGGCCTCACGGTTGCCGAGATCGAGGCGTTCGCCGACGAGCTGCTCGCCGCCGAGCGGGCGATCTTCGTCTGGTCGATGGGGATCACCCATCACACTGACGGCGCCGATGCGGTGAAGGCGATCGCGAATCTCGGGCTGCTGCGCGAATACGTCGGCCGCGAGGGGTGCGGCCTGATGCCGATCCGCGGCCATTCCGGCGTGCAGGGCGGCGCCGAGATGGGGGCCTACTCGACGGCACTACCGGGCGGTGTGGCGATCGATGGCGAGTCGGCGCGGCGGTTCTCGGAGCTGTGGGGTTTTCCAGTGCCGTCGGCGCCGGGGCTCGCGACTCCCGATTTCCTGGAGGCGGCGGGGCGGGGCGAGCTCGACGGCTTCTATTGCATCGGCGGCAACCTGCTCGAGACGCTGCCCGATCCGACGCGGATTGCGGCGGCGCTCGCAAAGATCCCGTTGCGTGTCCACACCGATCTCGTGCTGACGAGCCAGATGCTGGTCGAGCCGGCGGGCACCGTCTACGTCCTGCCGTCGCGCACCCGTTACGAGCAGCGCGGCGGCGGAACCGAGACGAGCACCGAGCGGCGCGTCATCTTCTCGCCCGAGATCCCACGCGGCGATCTCGGCGTGGCGGCGAGCGAGTGGGAGCTGCTGCTCGACTTCGCGCGCGCCGTGCGACCGGACGATTACTCGAAGGTGCACTTCGCCGACGGTGCCGCGATCCGTGCCGACATCGAGCGCTGTGTCCCGCTGTATCGCGGGATCGCGGCGCTCGCGAAGCAGGGCGACCAGTTCCAGTACGGCGGTCCGCATCTCTGTACCGATCGCCGCTTTCCGACCCCCGACGGCAAGGCCCACTTCCAGTGTGTCGAGCCCCATCCTGAGTTGAACGAGCCGCCGGCGTCGGGCGCCGCTCCGCGGTTCCGTCTCGCGACGCGTCGCGGCAAGCAGTTCAACTCGATGATCCAGCAGGAGGTCGATCCGCTGACCGGCGCCGCGCGCGACCACATCTTCATGGCGAGCAGTGACGCCGCGCAGCTCGGCCTCGCGGCCGACGACCCGATCGAGCTCACCAGCGCCACCGGCACCTTCCGTGGCCGGGTCTTCCTCGCCGAGGTCGCCGCCGGCACCTTGCAAGGTCACTGGCCCGAAGTGAACTCGCTGCTCGCCGCCAACCACCTCGAACCCAAGTCCCGCGCTCCCGACTACAACGCCGACGTGACGCTGATCCGACTGAACGGTGCCAGGCCCAAACCCACCGGGTGATCCGTGCCAGGCACCGAAGACCCGCCTGAACGGTGCCAGGCACCAAGGACCCGGTGGGTTTGTGCCAGGCACCGATCACCCGCCTGAATGGTGCCAGGCCCGGAAGACCCGGTGGGTTTGGGGCTGGCACCGATTGGACGGGGGGTACCATGCCGCGCCGTTGCGAGGACGGAATGGTGGGTCGATCGCCGATGGCTGGTGGCCGCGCGCTCTTGGCAGCGGGGTGGATCGGCGGAGTTGCGGCGTGCTCGCCACCCGAGGGGGCGACCGGTACCGCGGCGACCCACAACGCGACCGAGCCGCCGACCGCGTCGGTCGCGCTGGCGCCGCCGGCGGACGAGCCACTCGCGCGACCGGAGAGCGGGGACCGCGTGCTCGCGCTCGAGCTGCTCGCGAAGGTGCAACGGCTCGAGGCGTACGGTGCGACCGAGGAGGCGCTGCGCGCGTCGGAGAAGGCGCTCGAAGCCGACCCGTCGTGCATCGAGGCGCGGCTTCTGCGCGCGAAGCTCTTCATCGGCGACGGCGATCTCCACGATCCGTTCGCCGGGCTGCGCGAGGCGCGGCTCGCGGCACTGGTGCAGCCAGATGACCCGGCGGTGATCGCGACCGAAGGGCTCGCGCGCTTCGTGCTCTGCGACTCGGCGCGCGCGCAGCCACTGCTCGAGCGCTACTGCGCGCTCCCGATCGATCCGGCGAAGCAGCCGTTCCGCGCCGCCGCGCTCGAGGCACTCGGCTTCATGGCGATGTGGCGCCGCGCGCTCGACGACGCGAGCCGGCTGATGGACGAGTCGCACCGGCTCCGGCCCAACCGCGCCTACACCTGCTACGGCCTCGCGATGATCGCAGGCGAGCACGGTGACACCGCGGCGAAGGGCCGCTGGCTCGACGACGCGGTCCGGCTCGATCCCCAGCTCCTGATCGCCCGCCACGAGCGCTTCACCTGGCTCGAGCGGAGCCACCGCACGGAAGACGCGGCGCGCGAGAAGCAGCTCTTCGAGCTGCTGCGACAGCTCCAGGACAACACGTCGAAGCAGTTCGCGAATGACCATGCCGGCAAGGCGCGGCTCTTTGGCGAGCTGGCGGCCCTGCTGCCGGACGATCCGCGCAGCCGTGTCTCGCGCTGGCGTGAGCTCGGGAAACTGCAGCAGTGGAGCCTCGTGGCCGACGAGGGAGCCGCAGCGCTGGCGGGCGGGCTGCTGGCGCCGGAGGTGGTGATCGAGACGGCGCGCGCGCAGGCGCGGATCGGGCGAATGGAGGCGGCGCGGGCGAGCGCGGCGCTCCTCACGCGCACCACGCCACCCGCTCCGCCCGAGCTGGTGAACGCGCTCAGCGCCGAGATCGAGCGGCTCGGCAAGCGAGTGGCGCCCGCCGCGGGATCGTCGAAATGACGCGCGCGCGGTTGGTGGCGGCGCTGCTGCTTGCGAGCTGCGGACCGGAGTCGCCGTCGCCGTCGCCGGCGTCATCACCATCGCCCGCGGCCGAGTGGTTCGTCGACGTCACCGCCGCGCGCGGTGTCGACTTCCGCCATCGCAACGGCGGCGGCGGCGAGAAGCAGTTCCCCGAGATCGTGAGCGGCGGCGCCGTCGTCCTCGACTTCGACGTCGACGGCGACCTCGACCTCTTCTTTCCGCAAGGCGCGCCGTTTCCGGGCTGCAAGACGGAGGGCGTCGACTTTCGGGATCGCCTCTTCCGCAACGAGCGCGGTCGTTTCGTCGACGCCACTGACGCGGCGCACTGCTCCGAGCCGGGCTATACACTCTCGGCCACCGCCGCTGATTGGGACGGCGACGGCGATCCCGACCTCCTGCTCTGCAACTTCGGTGGAATCCGCCTGCTGCGCAACGACGGCGGCCTCTTCGCCGACGTCACCACCGCCGCCGGCGTGACGAGCCACGGCTGGCCTCAGTGCGCCGCCTTCGCCGACTTCGACCAGGATGGTGATCTCGATTTCTACGTCGGCCACTACGTCGTCTACGACCCGGCCAAGGCGCTCTGGTGCGGCGATCGGTCGAAGGGGCCGCAGTAC
>CAYRQC010000708.1:0-2899 GCA_964426265.1 uncultured Phycisphaerales bacterium
GGCGCCGGGCCGTTGATCGTCATCGAGACCGAGGTGTTGGGGTCGGTGAGATCGAACCCGCCCATCAGCACTTTCATGTCGTCCTGCGTGCAGATCGAGACGCCGCCCTCGCCGATCTTCCCGTAGATGTCGGGCCGCTCCTCCGGATCCTCGCCATAGAGCGTCACCGAGTCGAACGCGACCGAGAGGCGCTTCGCCGCATCGTGGCGCGACAGGTAGTGGAACCGCTTGTTGGTGCGCGCCGGCCCGCCCTCACCGGCGAACTGGCGGCGCGGCTCCTCATCGGTCCGCTTGAAGGGATAGATGCCGGCGGTGAACGGGAAGCGCCCCGGCAGGTTCTCGAGCTGGAAGAAGCGGTAGAGATCGCCGTCGTCGGAGAGCCGCGGTAGCGCCACGCGCGGGATCTTCGATCCGGAGAGCGACAGCGTGTGCAGCTTCACCGCGTGCTGCTTGCCGCGCACTTCGTAGCGATAGTCGTCGCCCCGGTAGTGATCGAGCGCCGCCTTCTCTTGCGCGAGCAGCTCCTGCGCGGCGCGGGGCGTCCCCTGTTTCTCTTTGGCTAGTGCCACGTCGAGTGCTTGCTGCGCCGCCGTGGTGTCGACCGTGCCGCTACTCGCGCCAACCACGTCGCGCGCGCGCGCCAGCGCCTGCAATCGCGAGAGCTTCTCCGCATCCTCTTCCGCGCGCCGCCGGTAGCCGCGCACCGTCCGCACGATCTCGCCGAGATAGCCGACGCGGTCGGGCGGCAGCAGGTGCGCCTTCGCCTTGGGCGCCGGCGGCAGGCTCGGCTTGGTCGCGAAAATGCCGAACTTCGCGCGCAGCAGCTCCGCGAGCGCTTCGAACAGCCGGTTCACTCCCGGATCGTTGAACCGGCTCGCGACCGTGCCGAAGGCCGGCATCGACTCGTCGTTGACCGTGTCCGGTCGCGTACCCGGCGGCAGCGCGCGCGTTCGCCGCAGTTGCCGCCGCACGTCGCGCAACGCATCCTCCGCGCCGCGCCGGTCGAACTTGTTGATCACCACCAGGTCGGCCAGATCGAGCATGTCGATCTTCTCGAGCTGGCTCGGCGCGCCGAACTCCGGCGTCATCACGTAGAGCGACGCGTCGACGACATCGACGATCGCCGAGTCGCCCTGCCCGATGCCGCTCGTCTCCACCAGACAGAGGTCGAAGCCAAACCCCTCGAGCGCCGCGAGCGTGCCGGCGAGCGCGCTCGAGACCTCGCTCTGGCTGCCGCGCGTGGCGAGGCTGCGCACGTAGACGTTGTTCGACTCGATCCCGTTCATGCGGATGCGATCGGCGAGCAGCGCGCCGCCGGTCACCCGCTTGCTCGGATCGATCAAGACCAGCGCGAGCTTCATCTGCGGCGCCGCATAGCGCATCCGGCGCACCAGCTCGTCGGTCAGGCTCGACTTGCCGGCGCCGCCCGTGCCGGTGATGCCGAGCACCGGCATCTTCTTCGTGCGCGTGGCGGTCGCTTCGCCGCGCTGCGCGGCGCGCTCGACGGCGGTGATGGCGCGCGCGATGGTGATGTCGCGGGCGGTGGTGGCGACGTCGCCCGCAGCAGCCGATACCACAGGAGCCGCCTTCTGGCCGCTGGTCCGCGCCGCGCCCGGAACGGGCAACGTGAGCGTGTCCACACGACAGGTCTCGATCATCTCGCGCGCAATCCCGACCATCCCGAGCCGCCGCCCATCCTGCGGCGAGTAGATGCGCGTGACGCCGTACTTCTCGAGCTCCGCGATCTCACGCGGGACGATCACACCGCCGCCGCCGCCGTAGACCTTCACGTGGCCGGCACCGCGCTCGCGCAGCAGGTCGAGCACGTACTTGAAGTACTCGACGTGGCCGCCCTGGTAGGACGAGAGCGCGATCCCCTGCGCGTCCTCCTGCAGCGCCGCCCGCACGACCTCGAGCGCCGAACGGTTGTGGCCGAGGTGGATCACCTCCGCCCCTTCGCGCACCAGCAGTCGCCGCACGATGTTGATCGACGCGTCGTGGCCATCGAAGAGCGCGGCTGCGGTGACGAACCGGACGGGGGTGAAAGCCGCGACCGCGGGAGTTGCAGACGCGGACGCGTCGTCCTGCAACAGAGGTGGTCGGGGGTTCATGAAGAGAGATGCGTCCGTTGCCGTCGTCTGCCGAGAAGCTGAGGGCGTTTTATACAGCCGTAACCTCCCTTGGACGGTCGCGCGGCAGCAGCGAACTCTCCGAGCTGACCGCTCCATCGGCCGTCGCCGCAGCTTCGTAATTGGTGTCCTATATGATTGACACGGTGTAATCTATTTAGTACTAAATGTCATTATAAGTAGACATCGAAACCGCTCTTACCGGGAGAAACGCTAATGGACAGCGACCGCGCAGGAATGTCACACCGAGAGATCAGCGTCTGGGCGTCGCTGGTCTCCACGGTGGTGATCTACGCCATCTTCTTCGGCTCGACGGTGAGTGGCGCAGTGCGAGGGTCCGACCAGATCGGGCTGTTCATCGTCCTGCTGATCGCGCAGGTGGTGGCGCTCGTGGTCTTCCACATCGTGGTGGCGATCCGCCGCGGTACCGAGCGAACAGACGAGCGGGACTCGTTCATCGAGCTGCGCTCCTTCCGGAATGCGTACGTCGTCCTGGTCGGCGCCGTGGCGATGGTGACCATCGGCTACCTCGTTTGGGGCGGCATCGCGACCGAGCCGGATGCGGCCGCCGCCGGCGTCAAGCCGCCCAGCGTCGCCCTCGTCGGCAACGCGATCCTCCTCTGCTTCGTCCTCGCCGAA
Source organism: uncultured Phycisphaerales bacterium (assembly GCA_964426265.1). GTDB lineage: Bacteria > Planctomycetota > B15-G4 > B15-G4 > SIAN01 > SIAN01. The sequence continues at coordinate 2,769 of CAYRQC010000708.1, forward strand.
ATCGCCAAGTCCGGAACCCAGGTCGCGCTCTACCGCAAGGGAGGGACCTGCTGAATGGTCGGCCCGGCTGACCGCAGCGTCATGCGCGTTCGCAATCACATCCGACGCCTGCGTTTCGAGCACGGTGAGAT
>CAYRQC010000709.1:0-9109 GCA_964426265.1 uncultured Phycisphaerales bacterium
CGTGCCGCCGAGCACCAGTAGCGTGAGCGCGAGCCCGATCCTGCCCGGTGGCGCTGTCGATCGTGCTCGCTTCGCCACTCGTGCGCGCTCCTACGCAGCCGCGGGTCCTGCGCGAACGATCGGACGCTCCGCCCGGCGAGCTTGAGGCGCCGGCACCACCTCCCGGATGCAGCAACTCGGCGCACCGCCTGCGCGCGGCAACGTGAAGCCGATGCCGCATTCCGGCACGCGCTGCTCCCAGAGCTCGCCGCCGAGCTTCGCGATCAGGGCGCTCGCCGAGCCGCATTCCGCGTAGGTGACGCCGCCCGGCGCGCCGGTCGAAGGCGTGAGGTCGACGCGCACACAGCCGTGCAGCTCGCGCAACCGCAGCTCGAGGTTGCCACCTTGCGGCACACGATCGAGCGCGTTGGCGACGATTTCGAACAGCGCTGCTCGGAGCGGTCCCGGCTCGACGCCCACCCGCGGGCTGCGCGTGGCATCGATCGCCCGTACGCGAATGCCCGCGCCCTCGATCATCGCGCGCTGCTCGGTGATCGCCTCTTTCATCGCTTCGACGAGATCGACCACGATTTGCCCCGCTCGCCACGCCGACCCGGTTTGGCCGTCGCTTCATTCGCGGCCTCCTTCTCGGCAACCTTGGAGCCGGTTTGCAGACGACGCTGTCGCTCCCGATGCGGAAATGCGTTCGGCGTGCGGCGGGTGGTTGGTGGCAGCGGAGCGGGAGGGGCCGGGCGATGAACTGGAAGACGATCGGAACGATCTTTCGCAAGGAGCTGACCGACACGCTGCGCGATCGCAAGACGATCCTGCTGATGGTCGCGCTGCCGACCTTGATCAGCCCCGGGCTCTCGGCCCTCTTCGCGCGCGTCGCGCAGAGCCAGCAGAAGCAGACGCAGGAGCGGCGGCTGGTCGTCCAGGCGGAGAATGACGAGCGCGATCGCGTGCTCGGCTTCCTGCGCAAACGCATCGACGCCTCCCGTCCGCAATCGGGGCCGCTGATGAAGATGCTCGGGCCGGCGGTGGCCGAGCCGCTGCACGCGATCGCCGCCGACTTCAAGGTCGACGATTTCGAGGCGCTGCTGCTCCTGCCGACCCAGTCCGCCATGCGCGACCACCCGCGCTACGCCGAGCTCAGCTCCGCCTTCTCGTCATCGCAACGCGACCTCATGGAGAGCGCGAAGCAGCAGTCGTTCGACCTCGACGGCCCGGAGATGCGGGCGATTCAGCAGCTGCGCGACCTGCTGTTGCCGATCGTCACGCTCGACTTCGTCACCGCCGCCGAGGTCGCGGCGCGTCCGGCCACGCACGCCGCCGTCCCGATCACCGAGCTGCCCGAGCGGGTCGCCGCCGATCCAGCGAAGCGGGCGGCCGCCCTCGCCCTCTCGGAGCGGCGGATCCAGGCCTGGCTGCGCGTCGCCAAGGCGCTCGATGACGACGTCGTCGCGCGCGATGACACCGTCTCCGTCGAGCTGCTCTATGACTCGACGATCGACCTCAGCAACGAGGCGCAACGGCGGCTCACCACCGCGATCGAGACCGCCTCGAAGCAGGCGGCGGCCGAACGGCTGACGCGCGAATCGCTCCCGGCGAGCTTCGCGCTCCCGGTCATGGTCGCGAGCGTGAACGCCGCGCCGCGCTCGAAGCAGACGCTGAAGATCGTGGCGTCGTTCCTTCCCTACATCTTGATCCTGATGTGCTTCGTCGGCGGCCTCTACCCCGCGAACGACCTCGGCGCCGGCGAGAAGGAGCGGCTCACGCTGGAGACGCTGCTGGTGAGCCCCGCCTCGCGGCTCGAGATCGCGTTCGGGAAGTTCGGGGTGGTCTTCCTCGCGTCGCTGGTGGCCGGGCTGCTCGCCACCGCGTCGATGGCGTGGACCTTCTCGTCGGGGCTGATCAGCAAGGAGCTCGGGGCGCTGCTCGAGTTCAAGCTGTCGGGGATGCAGGTGGCGATCTGCCTCTTGCTGATCGCGCCGCTCGCGGCGGTCTTCGCGTCGCTGATGCTCGCGATGTCGATCTACGCGAAGTCGCAGAAAGAGGCGCAGTCGCTGATGATGCCGTTGCAGTTCCTGATCATCGTGCCGGCGATGCTCTCGATGATCCCGACGATCGAGCTCAACAAGGGCTACGCGTGGGTTCCGGTGATGAACGTCGCGCTCGGGCTGCGGACCATCTTGACGGCGGGCGGCGCCACGCTGCCGTGGACCGAGATCGCGATCATCTTCGGCTCGACCAGCGTCTTCGCCGGCGCGGCTCTCAGCTACTGCGCCTGGCAGTTCGGGCGCGAGAAGGTGATCTTCCGAAGCTGAGCGGTGCGGCTGATCTGCGAAGCGGATCAGCGTCACCCCGGTGCACGTACGCGCACCGCAGCTGGCGCGATCGTCAGCTCGAGATCGCCCGACGGACCGGGGTCGCCGTCGACCTGCGTTGCAGCCGCGCCCTCGAAGCGGATCTCGCGCGCCGCGACGAGCGTGGCGTCGGGCAGCTCGTGCGGCCGGCCGCGCCACGCGGCGAACGCGACCCTGAGCCAACGCGGCCGGATCGGCTCGCGGAGCAGGAGCAGGTGGAGCAGCCCATCGTCACAGCGGGCGGCCGGGCAGACGCGGAACGAGCCGGCGTAGAGCCCGCAGTTGAACGCGGCGGCGAACGCGACGCGTCCAAGATCGCGACCATCGGCGACGACGCGCAACGGAGCTTCGCGCGCGTAGCTCGGCGCGCGTAGTGCCGCCCGCACCCAATCGCTCCTCCGCATCGGTCCGCGGCGGCGACGCGCGACCTCGGCGGCGATCTCCGCGTCGAGCCCGGCGCTCACCATGAAGGTGAAACAGCGATCACCCACGTGGCCGACGTCGACCGGACGCGGCGTCCCGTGACGCGCGATCGCGAGCGCGCCGCCGAAGGACCGCGGGATGTCGAGGGTGCGTGCGACGACGTTGCCGGTTCCGGTCGGAAAGAGGCTGAGCAGCGCCGGCGGGCCGGCGGGCAGCCGCTGGACGAGTTCGGCGAGCGTGCCATCGCCGCCGAAGACCCAGATCTCCGTCGCGGCTGGTTCGCCCACGGTGAGCCGCGCGGCGAGCTCTTCGGCCAGTCGCGCCCGGTCGGTGACGACCGTCGCCACGCGTCCCTCGGCGCGCAGCAGTCGCGCCGCCCGCTCGGCAAAGCGCCCGCCGAGCCCCCGCCCCGACGTGGGGTTGGCGAAGAGCAGCACAGCGTTCACTCGAGCCGCGGTCATGAGGGCGGCGGAGTCTATGCCTGCCGCTGCACCATCGCGTGGCCAAACCAATCGGCGGCGCGCTCGTTAGAACGGGGTCGCTTTTGCCCCACGCCAACGAACGGAGCGCCCGACCCATGCTGCTGCGATCGCTCGCCCTCCTGCTCGGAGCCACGCTACTCCTCACCCCACCGGCGCGCGGCCAGGCGGGCGGACTCAAGAGCGTGATCGATGACGGCCTCGGTGAGCTCGCGCGGCGCCAGTTGCCGGACGGCTCGTACGACCACGACATCGTCACGACGGCCGATGCCGTGCTCGCCTTCACGGAATCGCCGCGCCGCTACGGTGAGGCGGACGGCCCGTTCTTGCGCAAGGCGATCGACTGGCTGGTGACGCAGGTCGGCGCGGACGGCCGGTCAACCGGAGATGGCGACGTCCACCAGCAGGTGGCGCTCGCCGGGTGGCTGCGCGACGCGCTCGGCTGCTCGAAGCGACTCGAGGCGAAGGCGGCGCTGGGTCGGCTCGCCGTGTTCCTGGCATCGGAGGCCGTGACGAAACGCGGGGAGGCGATGGTTCCCGAGCTGGAGTTCGAGCGAAGCTGGCGGCTGCCGGTGGAGGACGCTGCCAAGGCCGACGCCGCGCTGATGCCGATCACCTCGACGCTTTGCAGTGTGCGCGGCCTCAACCCCGCCGAGTTCGACCGCTGGCTACGAGTGTCGCCCGCCCTGTACCGCGACGTCGCCGCCCGCTTCCCGCAGCTAGCGCTCCAGACGACTACCAACGGTCCGCAGCATTGGTCGAAGGTGCTCGCCGACGTCGTGCTGCGCGCGACCCACGCCCCGGCCGGCTTCGAGGAGCTCCTTCCCCGCGACCTCGCGGCGTCGGCGCGCGCGCTCACCATCTGCCTCGAGCACGAGCCGAAGGCGGCGCCCTCCGCCGCCGGTGGCAGCGGGCCTCCCAAGCCGGTCGGAACGGCGCGCACGGTGGGCCAGGACCTGCACGCGGCCTACGGCGAGGCGGCGACCTCGGCGCTCGCCTACCTCGACGGACAGCAGAAAGAAGGGCGCTTCGGCTTCATGGGACGCGAGGATCCGGGGATCACGGCGCTCGCGCTCTCTTCCGTGCTGCGCACCTGCAAGCGGCTCGGCAAGCCGGCGCCGGCTTATGTGGCGCCGGGGCTCGACTATCTCGTCTCGCTACAGAAGCAAAACGGCGCGATCCACGCGGGCGGCCTCGCCGTCTACGTCACCGCCGCTTCGATCCTCGCGTTGACCGACGGCGGCCGTGCCGCGGACCGCCCGGCGATCGAGCGCGCGGCGCTCTTCCTGAAGGTCGTGCAGCGCGACGAGGGCGAGGGCTACGACCCGAACAGCGACTGGGGCTATGGCGGCATCGGCTACGGCAACGAGCTGCGGCCCGATCTCTCCAACACCCAGTTCGGTCTCGAAGGGATGAAGGCGGCCGGCGTGCCGGCCAGCGATCCGGCGATGCAGCGCGCGATCCTCTTCCTCCAGCGCTGCCAGAACAGCCCGGAGTTCAACGCGACGCCGATCGAGCGCGCCGACGGCCGGATCGTCGTCGCCGGTGGCGATGGCGGCGCCGGCTACCACCCGGGCGAGAGCAAGGCGGGGCTGATCGACAACGGCGACGGCACGTTCACGGCGCGCAGCTACGGCTCGATGACCTACGCGCTGCTCAAGTGCTACCTCTTCGCGGGGCTGCCCAAGGAGGACGGCCGCGTGCAGGCGGCGTTGACCTGGATCGCGAAGAACTGGACGGTCGACCTGAACCCCGGCTTCGATCCGGCGAGCGCGCAGGGCGCCGAGTACCAAGGCCTCTTCTACTACTGGTTCACCATGGCCAAGGCGCTCGACGCCAGCGGGATCGAATCGCTCACCAGTCCGGACGGCGTCGCCCATCGTTGGCGCGACGAGCTGCTCCGCAAGCTCCTCGAGATCTCGTTCCAGGAGGGCTACTGGACCAATCAGAAGTCGACCCGCTGGCTGGAGGAGTTCCCGGTGCTCGCGACGAGCTACGCGCTCGCGGCGATGGACCACTGCCTCGGTACCGGCCCAAAGCCGGCCCACTGAGCACCGCGTCGAGGCGAAGACCGGCGCCCTGAAGGTCCGCCTACTTCAGCCCTTCCGCCATCTCCTTCTTGTTCTTGGCGCGCTTGCGATCGTTCTCGTCGAGCATCGTCTTGCGCATGCGGAGTGACTTGGGGGTCACCTCGACCAGCTCGTCGTCGGCGATGTACTCCAGGCACTCCTCGAGGCTCAAACGCTTGGCGGGCGCCACGACCAGCTTCCGGTCGGAGCCGGACGCACGCATGTTCGAGAGATTCTTCTTCTTGCAGACGTTCACCGTGATGTCGTTGCCGCGACAGTGCTCGCCGACGATCTGCCCGACGTAGACCTGGTCCGTCGGCTCGACGAAGAAGCTGCCGCGATCCTGGAGCCCGTCGAGCGCGTAGCCCGCGACGGCGCCGGCTTCGACCGCGCACTGCACGCCGCCCTGCCGTTCGCCGAGGATGCCCTTCCACGGCTTGTAGCCGACGAAGGTGGAGTGGAGCACCGCCTCGCCGGTGGTGGCGGTGAGCAGCTTGGTACGAAGCCCGACGATGCCACGCGACGGGATCTCGATCTCGAGATGGGTCGTGTCCCCGACCGACTCCATCTTCTGCACCTCGCCGCGGCGGCCGCCGACCAGCTCGATCACCTTGCCGGCCCACGGCGTCCGCACGTCGACGATCAGCAGCTCGATCGGCTCGCACTTCTCGCCGTCGATCTCGCGCACGATCACCTTCGGCTTGCCGACCGCGAACTCATACCCCTCCCGCCGCATCGTCTCGAGGAAGACGCCGAGGTGGAGCACGCCGCGCCCGGCGATCTTCCAGGCGTCGGAGCCCTCGGTCCGCTCGACCTTCAGCGCGACGTTGCTGCGCAGCTCCTTCTCGAGCCGCTCGCGCAGGTGGCGCGAGGTCACGAACTGCCCCTCGCGACCGGCGAACGGCGAGTCGTTGACGCAGAGGATCATCGACATCGTCGGGTCTTCGACCGCGATCGCCGGCATCGAGATCGGGTGGTCCGGGTCACAGATCGTGTCGGAGATCTCGAGGTCGTGGTCGTACGCCACGACCGCCGCGATGTCGCCGCACTGCACGCGGTCGGCGCGCACGCGCTCCATGGTCTCGAACGTGAAGAGTTCCCGGATCTTCGTGCGGATGACCTTCCCGTCGCGCTTGACCACGCCGATCGGCTGGTCGACCGTGAGCGTGCCGCTGTGGATGCGGCCGACGCCGATGCGCCCGACGAACTCGTTGTGGTCGATCAGCGAGACCTGGAAGATCTGCGGCTCGTCGTCGCGCGCGGCGGGCGGCGGAATGCGCTCCAGGATCGCCTGGAAGAGCGGCGTCATGTCCATGTTCCCGTCGTCGGGCTCCCGGCGCGCATAGCCCGCGCGACCCGAGGCGTAGATCGTCGGGAAGTCGAGCAGCGCATCCTCGTGGGTCAGCTCGCAGAAGAGATCGAAGACCTCGTCGAGCACCACCCGGCAGCGCTGGTCGGGCCGGTCGATCTTGTTGATCACGACGATCGGCTTGAGCTGCTTCTCGAGCGCCTTCTTCAGCACGAAGCGCGTCTGCGGCATCGGCCCTTCGGCGGCATCGACCAGCAGCAGGCAGCCGTCGGCCATCGAGAGCACGCGCTCGACCTCGCCACCGAAATCGGAGTGGCCCGGCGTGTCGATGATGTTGATCTTCGTCCCGCCCCACTGGATCGCGGTGTTCTTGGCGAGGATCGTGATGCCGCGCTCGCGCTCCTGGTCGTTGGTGTCCATGAGGCGTTCGGTCGGGCCGCCCTTGTGGATCTTGAAGGCGCCGGCGGCTTGCAGCAGCCGATCCACGAGGGTGGTCTTCCCGTGGTCGACGTGCGCGATGATCGCGATGTTGCGGATGCGTGCCTGGCTCATCAGGCGTAGATACCACGCATGCGATAGACCTGGGCCACCCGGTCGACCGAGAGCATGTAGGCGCCGATCCGCAGCGAGGTCTGGTTCTGCTTCGCCATGTCGGCGACCTCCTGGAACGAGCGGTGCATGATCTCGTCGAGCCGCTGGTTGACCTCGGCCTCGGGCCAGAAGAAGCCCATGCGGTCCTGGACCCACTCGAAGTAGGAGACCGTGACGCCGCCCGCATTGGCGAGAATGTCGGGGACGACCTGGACCCCCTTCGCCTCGAGGATCTTGTCCGCCTCGTCGGTCGTCGGGCCGTTGGCGCCTTCGATCACCAGCTTCGCCTGGATCTTCGCGGCGTTCTCCTCGGTGATCTGGTTCTCGACCGCCGCCGGCACCAGCACCTCGCACGGGAGCGTGAGGAGGTCGCTGCTGTCGATCGCCTCGGCTCCCTGGAAGCCGACGATCGAGCGCGTCTTCGACGAATAGTCCGCGAGCTTGGCAACGTCGATGCCACCCGGGTTGTAGATCGCGCCACGAACGTCGCTGATGCCGACGACCTTGATGCCCGCCTGCTGGAAGAAGCGGGCCGACGTCGCGCCGACGTTGCCGAAGCCCTGGACGACGACGCGCGCCGTGCGCAGGTCCACACCGAAGCGTGCCGCCGCATGCTGCAGGATGTCGAAGATGCCGCGCCCGGTGGCGTCGGCCCGCCCGCGCGAACCGCCGAGCAGGAGCGGCTTCCCGGTGACCACTCCCGGCGTGCTCTCTCCCCTGCGCATCGAGTACGTGTCCATCACCCAAGCCATGACTAGCGCGTTGGTGCCGACGTCAGGGGCGGGGACGTCGCGGTCGGGGCCGATGATGTCAGAGATCGCGTATGTGTAGCGTCGGGTGAGCAGCTCGAGCTCGCGCATCGAGAGCTTGGTCGGATCGACGATGACCCCGCCCTTCCCGCCGCCGAACGGCAGGTTCACGACGGCGCACTTCCACGTCATCCACGCGGCGAGCGCCTTGACCTCGCTCAGGTTGACGCCGAGGTCGTAGCGGATGCCACCCTTGCACGGTCCCATCGCCCGGCTGTGCTGGACGCGGTAGCCGGTGAACACCTCGACGTTGCCATTGTCCATCAGGACCGGGACCGAGACCTTGAGCTCGAGGTCGGGCTCGCTGAGGATCTTCCACACTCCCTCGTCGAGCGAGAGACGCCGTGCCGCCTCGTTGAAGCGCTTCAGCATCTCCTGCCAGGGATCCTTCGCGTTCGCTGCATTGCTCATGGGAGTCGTCGCGTCTCTTGCTCGTGGGATGAAAAGTCAGACATAACTAACAACTGGGCGAACGAGCGGCAAGGGCACCGGCGCCCTCCGCGGCCGTTGGGGGTTGGCGGCCGCGTTCGTGGGGGAGGCGGGGATCGAACCCGCACGACCCGCGAAGGCCACGGGATTTTAAGTCCCGCGCGTCTGCCAGTTCCGCCACTCCCCCGCATCCGCAACTTCCGCAGCGCCATTTACTGCGCGCAGCGGATCGTGAGCGGTCGGCTCACGAAATCGGTTTAGCAATCCTTGGTGATCCGCGGCGCCAAGCCGTCACGGCGAAGCGGCGAGCTCCGCAACCCAGGCCGCCGTCTCGGCAGGAGCGAGCCGCCCGAGACAGCGGCCGCGGAGGACGTAGACGCGACGGCCACGCAGCACGAGCAACCAACCGGGCTCCGTGCCCTGCGTCGCGTTCCACGCCTTGGTCTCGACCGGAACCTCGGGAGGCAGTGTCGTGATCTCGTTCACCAGCGCCGGCCCACCGGCGGTCGCTCCGAGTTGCTTCGACGCCGCTCGCCGAAACGCCGCGGCCACCTGCTCCGCATCGCGCTCCGTATCACCGACGTACTTCCAAACGAGCGCCCGCTCGCCCGTCGGCTGCTGTTGCAGGACCAGCGCCTCATCACCGCCCCACCCC
>CAYRQC010000710.1:0-3477 GCA_964426265.1 uncultured Phycisphaerales bacterium
CGTCGCGCGCCAGCTCGAGCTGCCGCGCGAGCACTTCCAGATATGGATCGAGCTGATCGGTGCGTTCGTAGAGCTGTTCGAGCGCGCGCAGCGCCACCCGATCCTCCGCGTCATCGGCGAGCACGCCCCGGTAGGCGGCAATCGCGCGCGCCGCATCGCCGATGCGGTCGATCCACAACTCGCCGATCTGGCGGCCGAGCGCGGCCAACTCGACGACCGGCGCCCCTCGCTCACGCGCCGCCGCCTGGCGTCGCGTCAGAACGTCCACCAGCATGTCCCACGCGTCCGCCTTGCGGTAGAGGCGCTCCAGCGCATCCAGCGCTTCGCGGCTCCGGGGGTCGGCTTTGAGCGCGAGCCGGAAGGCGCGGACGGCGCCCGGTGAATCGGCCATCTCGCCGTCGAGCAGCTCGGCGAGGCGAAGGAACGCGGCGGCCTTCCTGGGCGCATCCGTCTCCGCTTCGGCGAGTCGCGCGAGGATCTTGGCGAGATCCGGCCAGCGGCTCTCGTGGCGGTAAAGCGACGCGAGGCCGGCGAGCGCGCCAGGGTGCTCCGGAACGAGCTTGAGCGCCTGGTTCAACGAGGCGAGCGCGTACTCGGCGTGGCCGAGCGCGTCGCCGTACCAGCGGCCGATGCGCGCCCACAGGTCGGCGGCGCTGCGGCGGTCCGGAATGGTGCGCACGAGCTGTGTGAAGTCGGTCAACAGGTCTGGCCACTTGCCGGTCTGCGTCGTGATTCGCTCCAGCTCGGTCGCGGTCTCGTCGTCGGTGTAGTCGTCCTTGAAGGCGGCTTGCAGGGCCACGAAGGCGGCGTCCGGCTGACGCATCTCGCTCTCGTAGACGCGCGCCATTTCGCGCAGCGAAGCCACGCGCTCATGGACGGTGGGCGCGTGGTCGACGCGTTGGATGAGAAGTTCAATCACGCGCTCCCACTCCCGGCGGCCGCGGAGGATCTCCTCGAGCGCGCGGGACGCGGGCAGCGACGCCGGATCGAGCGAGAGCACGGTCTCCAACAGCGCCGCGGCCCGATCGTCTTCCTGGAGGTGCGACGAGAGCAATCGCGCGGAGTCGAGCAGCGACGCGACGCGAGCCGCCACCGAGGTCGCGGCCGCCGCCTTCTCGGCCAACACCTCGACCGCCTCCGGCCAGCGTTCGCGTCGCACCAGCAGGGATTCGAGCGCGTCGAGCGCCCGCGGATCGCGTGGCGAGATCTCCAACAGGCGACGCCAGCGATCGATGGCGTCGTCGGCGCGATCGAGGTGCTCGCCTTCGACTTTGCCCAGTTCGGCCAGCAGCGACGACGCCTCCTCGGGGCCCAGCCCGGGACCACAGACGGTGAGGAGCCGGAGCAGCGCGGCGGCGAGCGGCTCCCAAGCCTCGGCGGCGCGGTGGAGGGCGGCGATCGCGCGGTGCGCAGGCAGGTGATCAGGCGCGGCTTCGAGGATGCGGCGAAAGCAGTCGAGCGCGAGCTCGGGCTGGCCGAGGCGCGCGGAGTGGATGTGCCCGAGTCGCTCGAGGATCGGCGCCCGCTCGCGAGCCCCGGCGACCGCCGCCACCAGCCGGCGCAACGTCGCGACCAGCCGCGTCCAGTCGAGCGCCGCCTCGTGCAGATCGGCCACCGCCTCCAGCGCCTGGGCGTCCTCGCTGCGGACCGCCAGGACCTCCTCCCACAGCGCGAGCGCGCCCTCTCGATCGTCGAGGGCATCGGAAGCGATCCGCGCCATGTTCGCGCGGCAGGCCGCCTGATCGGCGGGGGAGACGAGCAGCGCCAGCATGCGCTGGTAGGTGGCCAGCAGGTCCGGCCAGCGGGCGCGACGGAAGTGCATGCCTTCGAGGGCTTCAAGCGCCTTCAGGCTGCGAGGGTCCAGCGCCAGGATGCTTTCGTACGTGTCGATTGCGCCGGTCGCGTCACCGGCTTCGTCGAGCAGTCGGCCGAGACGAAGTCGCAGTCCGAGCCCCTCCTCGGGATCGAACGTAAGCTCGATGCGCCCGCGCAGGACGCGCGCCAACTCGCTGGAGCGGCCGGTGGCGACGTAGACGCGGTCGAGGGCCTCGAGCGCCTCGGCGTCGTTCGGCTCCAGTTCCAGCACGGCGCGGAACGCATTCTCGGCGCGGACCAGGTCGTGCAACTCGTGCTCGCAGACGCGCGCCGCCCGCAGGAGCAGCGCCCGCCGGACGTCAGGGGAGGGCTCGTGCTCGACGATCTCGGCGAACAGCGACGCCACGTCATCCCACGCCGACGTCGAACGCGCCAGCCGCTCGAGCTCGTCGGCAGCGGCGCCGTCGCGCGAATCCTCCCGCAGCACGCGGCCCCACCAGAGGAACGCCAGCACCGGATCGTGACTCTCGCGCTCCGCGATCTCGGCGAGCACGCGCGCGTGCGAAGCGCGCGCGGCGGCGTCCTCGAGGCGCGGCAGCAGGCCCTCGCCGAGCGCCAGCAGGCGGTCCCACAGGCGGAATTGCCGGTAATGAGCTTCGAGGATGGCGGCGATCTCGAACGAATTGTGGCCGGCCGCGAACAGGCGTTCGAGGGCCGCCAGGGAACGGGCGTGATCGGGGCGGCGGGCGAGAACATCCCGGAAGTGGTCCACTGCCGCGCCGGCCTCGTGGAGCTGCTCGTCATGAATCTGCCCGAGGCGGAAGAGCAGCGCGATCTGCGCGTCGTCGGAGGGGCCCAGGCGGAGCATTCGCCGCAGCACGTCGGCCAACTCGGCCCAGCGGCCCAGCCGTGTGAACAGCCCGTCGAGGCTCTCGAGCGCGTCCTGCCGATCAGGGTCGAGATCGAGCGCGCGGCGATAGCGATCGATGGCGTCCTCCGGACGCGCCAGCTTGTCGGCGTTGACGCGCGCCGATCGGACCAGCATGTCGGCGTGCCGCGCGGTGTCGACGAACCGATCCGCCTGCTCGTCGTACATGCGCGCGATCTCGTCCCAGCGGCCGGTCTCGCCGGCGAGCCGCTCCAGCTCGTCGAGCAGCCCGTCGGCCGGGATCTCCTCGACGGCGGCACGGGCCAGGCTGCGGAAGGCGCGCTCGCGGCTGGCCAGTTCGCGCTCGGCGATCGCGGCGATCTTGCCGAGCAGGCCGACGCGCTCCGAGGGCTGGCTGTACGCAACCCGCACCTCGAGGACGTCGATCAGGCGCTCCCAGTCGGCGGCGCGCGTGACGATCGGTTCGAGCACCTCCGCGGCCGCCACCGGAGCCACCGAGCCGTGCAGGATGGCCTCAAGCGCGCGCAGCGTGGGCTCGTGCGTCGAATCGCGTTCGAGGCCGAGTTGGTAGGCCTCGACCGCACGCGCCACGTCGCCGAGTTGGCGTTCGCAGACCTGACCGATGCGGTGAAACACGCCGACCGCCTCGGCCGTCGAGCGGGTGTGCCTGACCTCCCACTCAAGAATCGGCAGCAGATCGTACCAGCGTTCGGTTGCGAGGAAGAGGCGCTCGAGCGCCAGAACGGCGGTCTCGTCGTCCGGGTCGAGCGCCA
>CAYRQC010000711.1:0-18310 GCA_964426265.1 uncultured Phycisphaerales bacterium
CGAGAAGCTGCGCCTCTCGTTCAAGGGGCTCGACATCGAGCAGATCGGCCACGTCTACGAAGGGCTGCTCGATCACACGGCGGTGCGCGTGGCCGACGGCGAGGCGGTGGTGCTCGGGCTCGCGGGCGCGAAGTCGAAGGATCTCGAGCCGGAGATCGCGCTCTCCAAGCTCGAAGCCGCGCGGGCGAAAGGCGAGGAGGCGCTGGTCGCGTTCCTGGAGGAGGAGACGGGTCGCTCGAAGGCGGCGATCACGAAGGCGCTCGCGATCTCGCCGGTGGAGCCCGCCGCGTCCGCCGCAAGCGGTGCGACCGCCAAGGCACCATCGCTCGACTCGAAGCTCGAGCGGGTTTGCCTCGCCGAGCTGGCGCACGACAGCGCGACCTGGAGCCGAGTGAAGCCCTACGCGAGCCTCTTGCGTGAGGACAGCTTCGCGCGGCCGGTCCTGCTGCCGCGCGGCGCGCTCTACGTCACGCGCGGCAGCGACCGCCGCCAGACCGGCACGCACTACACGCCGCGCAGCCTCACCGAGTCGATCGTCACCCACGCGCTCGACCCGCTGGTCTACGACGGCCCGGCCGAAGGCCGACCCAGCGAAGAGTGGCGGCTCCGGCCCGCGGCCGAGCTCCTGAAGCTGCGCGTCTGTGACATGGCAATGGGATCGGCGGCGTTCCTGGTCGAGAGCTGCCGTTTCCTCGCGCGCCGCCTGGTCGATGCCTGGGAGACGAGCGAGCAGACCCATCCCGGCCAGGTCGTCGTCACGCCCGAAGGCGCGCTCTCGCAAGGCCGCCCGTCCGAGTGCCTGATCCCCGCCGATCCCGCCGAGCGCCTGCAGGTCGCGCAGCGCTTGGTCGCCGACCGCTGCCTCTTCGGCGTCGACAAGAACCCGATGGCCGTCGAGATGGGGAAGCTCTCGCTCTGGCTCGCGACGCTCGAGCGGAGGAAGCCCTTCACCTTCCTCGACCACGCGTTGCGCGCCGGCGATTCACTCCTCGGCCTCGTCGATCCCGAGCAGCTCTTCTGGTTCCACCTCGACCCGGAGCGTGGCAGGAAGCTCCACACGCAGGCGGGGAGCCACTTCGGAGACGCCGGCGGTATCCAGGAGGAGATGCCCAAGGCTCTGCGCATGGCCGCCTAGCTGCGCCGCAAGCTCGAGTCGTTCCCGATCCTCGAGCCGCGGGACGTCGCGGAGAAGGAGCGCCTCTTCGCCGAAGCGCGGCGCCTCACCGACGACCTGCGAGTGTGTGCCGATCTCATCGTCGGCACCGTGCTGAAGCACAAAGGCAAGCTCGGCCGGGAGGTCGATGATGAGCTGCGCGAGCACGGCCGCTACGCGACGGCGCTCTTCGGCACCGGTGTCACCGACGAGCGGCGCGCGCAGGTCCGCGTCGAGCTGCGCCGTTTCGCCGACCAGGCGCTCGAGACCGGCAACCCCGACCGAGTTGAACCGCGCCGGCCGTTTCATTGGCTGATCGAGTTCCCGGAGGTCTTCTTCGACGAAGATGAGAAGCGGAGGGGGTTCGATGCGGTGGTGGGGAACCCGCCGTTCATTGAGGCAAGGAAGATCACCGGTCCGCTCGGCGTTGAGTACCGCGAGTACCTCGTCGCGCAAGTCGGTGGCGGCAAGCGTGGAACTGCTGATATTTGTGCATATTTCTTCCTACGCGCGAGAGAGGTCACTCGATCGAGTGGCGGCTTCGGGCTCCTGGCGACTAACACCATTGCGCAGGGTGACACTCGCGAGGTCGGCCTCGACCAGATCGTCGAACACGGAGACTCGATTGCGCGCGCCGTCTCGAGCCGTAAATGGCCAGGGACAGCCAACCTCGAAGTGGTACACGTCTGGGTCCGCCGCGGCGAGTGGCGAGGTCGGAGTGTTCTCGACGAGCGCGAGGTGGCGACGATCACGTCGATGCTGAGTGAGCAAAGCCAGAGTGCAGGGAGGCCGTTTCGGTTGAAGGCGAACGAGGGGCGGTCGTTCCAGGGCTCGAACGTGCTTGGTATGGGCTTCGTGCTGACACCGGACGAGGCGCAGGTACTGATCGCGAAGGAGCCGAGAAATCGCGAGGTCGTTTTTCCGTACTTGAATGGCGAGGATCTGAACTCACGGCCCGATCAGTCACCGAGCCGTTGGGTGATCAACTTCCAGAACTGGCCGATCGAGCGCGCAGAGGCGTTTCCGGACGCGATTCGAATCGTGGAGCAGCGGGTCAAGCCGGAGCGAGACAAGCTCGGGCAGAAGGGTGATGCTTCTGCGAAGGGTTATGCGCGACTGTGGTGGCAGTACGCTCGACGAGGGTTGGAGCTCTACTCCTCAATCGCGGGAATGGAGCGTGTGCTGGTGACCTCACAGACAGGCCGACGATGGGAGCCCGCACTCATCCCATCGGGCATCGTCTACTCGCACAGCGTTGTGGTATTCGCGCTTCACGATTGGATCGACTTCGCGCTGATGCAGGCCGTGACTCACGAAGAATGGCGACTGGTGTATGGCCCGACGCTACGAACCGATGCTCGCTACACCTCCTCCGACTGCTTCGAAACCTTCCCTTTCCCCTCCTACCGCCCGCCTCTCCTTGTCTCCATCGGCGAGGCCTACCACTCCCACCGCCAGCGCCGCATGCTCGCCGCGCAAGAAGGCCTGACCACCACCTACAACCGTTTCCACAACAGCGATCGCGCCAACTTGCACCCCGACATCCAGAAGCTCCGCGACCTCCACGTCGAGCTCGACCGCGCTGTCGCCGCCGCCTACGACTGGTCCGACCATCCGCTCGACCACGGCTTCCACGCGACGAAGCAGGGCGAACGCTTCACCGTCTCGCCCGCCGCCCGCAAGCAGCTCCTCGCCCGCCTGCTCGCCTTGAACCACGCCCGCTACGCCGATGAGCTCGCCGCCGGCCTCCACGCCAAGAAGAAGCCGCGCGCCTCCCGCCTCGAGTCCTCCTCCCGTCCACCACCTTCCGCCTCGACTGCTCCACCCACGTCGTCTTCCACGTCGCCTCGCGCGCCCTCTCCCGCCTCCCCTCCCGCCGACCCCCAACGCTCCCTCTTCGGCGGCCCTCCCGCCGCGTCCAAGTGACCTTCGCCGAGGCTCACGGCGGGAGGTCGTCGACCTGCGAGCGCTGTCACCACCGTGCTTGGTCGTCGTCACACGCAACGCCTCCGCGATTCAGCACCTGAGCAAGAGATCGCTCTCGTCACGGGCCAATCACCCCGCTCCGATCGAAACCTCGACCCGGGATGTCACCAGCCGGTTTGGCGAACGTCTGCTGCGGCGTGACCTCGTTTCCCCATGACGCCCTCGTCCGCTCGATCTTCGGCCAGCCGCGCCACGCCGCGGCGGAGCTGCGCGCGGTGCTACCCGCACCCATAGTGGCCGAACTCGATCTCCGCACGCTGGCGCCGCTCGACGGCTCGTTTGTGGATGACGAACTCCGAGCGTCCTGTGCGGATCTGCTGTTCAAGGTGGAGCTTCGCCGCGGTCGCCGGCTCGTCTACGTCCTGTTCGAGCATCAGAGGAAGCCCGATCGACGGATGCCGTCACGGCTGCTGCACTACCTGCACCAGATCTGGACGCGGCACGCGGCGCGGCATCCGTCCGATCGGGAGCTGCCACCGATCGTCCCCGTGGTGATCTACAACGGATCGCGGCCGTGGCCTTGGCCGCGCGACTTCGCGGGTGCACTCGGACTGCCGGCTCCGCTGCGTGCCACCTTCGGCCGGCGCCTGCTCGACTTCGAGTTCGCGCTCGACGACCTCGCCCGCGTCACCGACCGGCAACTTCTCGCGCGTGCGATGGACGCGGTCGCGCGGATCGCGCTGGTCGCCCTCCGCAACGCGGGGGTCGAGCCACGTCTCGCCACGCACGTGGCCGCCGTGATGAAGACGCTGCACCGGGACCTGCGCGGGCCCGGTGTCGTCGCAGCGCTGGCACAGATCGTGAGCTATGTTCTCGAGGTCGGCAAGGAACGGCCGCGCGACGTACGACGCATCCTCGCCGCAGCTCTCCCGCCCAGCTACCGGAGCTCCGTGATGACCACCGCCGACATGCTGCGTGCCGAAGGCCACACCGAGGGCCGCACCGAAGGTCTGCTCGAAGCGCGTCGTGAATCCTTGCTCGAGATGCTCGCCGTTCGCTTTGGGCCGCTCACGGCGTCGACCCGACGGCGCATCAAGGCGGCGCCGTCCGAGCAACTGATCCCGTGGCTGCGCCGCGGTGCCGTCGCCCAGCGGCTTGCGGAAGTCTTCTCGGCCTGAGGGAGGTCTCTTTCGAACGCGTGGGAGGCGAAGCTCGCCCAGAAGCAGCTTCGAGACCGCCTGCTCGCCCTGAACCGCGCCCGCGATGCCGAAGAGCTCGCCGCCGGCCTCCGGGACAAGAAGAATCCTCGCACTTCGCGCTCCCAAGTCCCTCCCGCCGACCCTTAACGCTCCCTCTTCGGCAGGTCGCCTCTCGCGTCCATCTGACGATCGCTGCGTCTTCCCGATCCAAGAAGGCGACCCGGAGATATGTCACCACCGCGCTCGGCGGACGTCTGAGCAGGTCAATGGATCCAATCGAGACCCTGGCTCACGAACTCGCGCACTTCGCCATGAGGAGACTCCGGTTCGAGGAGGCCGATACAATCCCGACGTCACGCCGCGTCGCAGATCACACCACGCAAACACTTGCAGGCCCGCTTCCCATGTCCCGTTCGCTGCCAACGTTCGATCGACCGCCGCTGCTCGAGACCGTGATCGGGGTGCAGTTCAACCCGATCGCCGGCCTCACGGTCGCGCACTTTGGGGCGTTTTGGAAGACGCTGGCCGCCTACTGGCCCAAGGTCATCGAGACCGCGGCGATCGGTCAGACGTTCGAGCCGACGACTGAAGAGGAACTCTGGTCGCGTTCTGGTGTGTTCCTCCAGCTTTTCCAGAAGCCGGAGGTGAGGCTTCAGCTCGTGTCGCCGAATGGAGATCGGATGGTCCAGCTCGAGAACGGCTGGCTCATCCACAACTGGCGCCGCCGACCCGGGACCGAGCCCTATCCGCGTCACGACCAGCTGCGCAACGAGTTCGAGGAGACGCGCCGCGCGTTCGCCGCGTTCCTTGCAGCGCAAGGCCTTGCGCCGATGACACCGAATCTCTGGGAAGTCACCTACGTGAACGAGATCGTGCAGGGCGAACTCTGGACAGAGGTCGGCGATTGGAACTCGATCTTCCCGGCGTTGGCGCGCGAGCCCCTGCCCGGCATCGGCCGGCTCCAGACGCATGCCGCCTCGTGGGCGTTCGAGATCAAGCCCGGCAGCGCGCGACTCGCGATCCAGGTCGAGCACGCAAGGCGATCTCTGCCTGAACCGAAGGCGGTGATGTATCTGAAGCTCATCGCGCGCGGACCCGTGAACGACGGTCGGGAAGCAGACCTCCAGCACGGGCTCGATCTCGGCCATGGGGCGATCGTCGGGGCGTTCACGGCTTGCTGCTCGGAGAAGGCGCGCAAGCACTGGGGCTATCAGGAGCCGCAGCCATGACTCCGCCGGTGATCTCGACGGAAGGATTCTCCGATCACGACACTGCCCCGAACGCGATGTCGGCCGGAATCGGCTTTTCAACCGCGCATGTCGCTTCGGCCGGTTCCGGAGCGTGCATGGGCGATTGGGCGAAAGCCTTCCGGACGATCGACAAGTGGCGCATGGATCCCGAGGTGCTGCGCGACGACGACTCCGAGCCCCCTTCGCGCGAGATTCTCTCGCGAACCCTTGATCTGCTGGGATGGCTGATCGCCAACCGATCGCCGGCTCCCACCTGGGTGGTGCCGGATCGCGACGGTGGCCTCTGCCTTCGCTTCGATCGCGGCGCCGAGCGCAACGAGCTCGAGATCGACGATCGCTTCAACGGCGAGATGCTGTCGTGGGTCGGGACGCGAATCATCGCGCGCCGCCCGATCAACCTCGAAGCACTCCTGCGCATTCGGCCTCGCGATTGATCGCCGGCCCGGCTGCCTGGTTGTGGGAGTGGGGGGATGCACGCGGACGATTCATGGCTGGGTGACGAGGAACGCGTACTGCGGCGCGTTCAGCCGGACCACTTCGACACCGCGACGCAGATGGTCGACCCACGCGCGTTCCATCCGAGTCGCGATCACGACCCCAGAGGAATCTCGGTGTGGTAGTCCTTGTGTCGAGCGCCGGATCAGGTTGCGCTGCGATCGTCGGGGGCGCCGGCATTCGTCGCGGTCTTGCGCGTCGGCGCGATCCGGTCGATCGGGTTGACCGTCGTGCTGGACGACGCCGAAACCGGCCACTGCTCGATCCCTGAACTCAACGCCGTGGACCGCAAGAGTTCCCGCTCGAAACAATGGGAGGCGAAGCTCGCTTTCGAACTCTGCGAGGACATCCTCGGTCCGTTTCCGCCGGACAAAGCGGTCGAGTGGGCCGCAGCAGGGGAACCTTGAACGTGATGATGTCAGCGAACTCCGTCAATCACGGATGGTGGTTGTGCGGAGCGCCGTCACCGGACACTGGTTGCGTACAGCCCAGCATCGCCGCGTCGCTGGCGATGGATCGGGCGCGCGCGGCGTGGTCGCGCATCATTGACCGACTGCTGTCGTGGCATGTCGACCCGAACTCTGCGGTCGATGACTGCGAACCTGCACCTGACCGCGGTTTGCTTCGCGCAGTGACGAAACAAATCCATGCGATGGCATCTGCTCACGAGGCGGAGATGCTTGCGCCCCATGTGATCGTCCCAACCGGGCGCGGAGGGCTGTCGCTCGAGTTTCGCCGCGGTCACTGCTCGCTCTCGCTCGAGTTCGACGCAGACGGAGCCATGGAACTCCTGGTCCTGAGCGACGGACACTTCGTACAGCGCACGATGCTCAATAGGCTCCCGCATTTCGATCGCCTGCCTGTCACCAAGGAACTCCGATCGTGACACGCGAAGGTCCCAGCCCCGCCGACCTGCGCTCCGCGCTCTTCGACATGGTCTCCCGCGAGCTCCTCGGGCCGGCCGGCGGGCCGGAGGAGGAGGTTGCCGAAGACTCTCTGCGCAACCGCTACCTGGTCGGCGTGATCGCGCCGCGCGGGACGCGGGTGGCTGCCGGCGAGCTCGATCGTGTCGGCGATGACAGTGCCGACGGCGCCGACGATGGGGCCGCGGACGACGCGGGCCGCGGCGGCGACTCGCTCTTCCCGAGCTCGGTGGGGATGACTTTCACGGTCGCTGCCGACTCCGGCCCGCTGCAGGCACGGGTCCGCTTCGGCCGCTACGAGCGTCGCGACAGCGAGACGCTCGAACGCGCTGATGGTGCCGCCCCCAAGAAAGTCTGGAAGCGCATCCCCGTCGAGTGGCGGAGCGAGCCGTTCACGGTGACGGAGAGGACGCTCGGGCCGTGGTCGACGGGAGGACAGACTCCGGACGTCTTCGTGCGCGGGAAGGCGCGGCGGCTCGACCACGGCTTCGCCGTCACGCTCTTCCTGGTGAACCAACAGCGCGAGCCCAAGCGCAGCCGCGACGTGGCTCTTCCAGCCCGCGCTCAGCTTCGAAGCAGTGTCGCGCGCGCCGGTCTTCGTGCGCCACCTGCCGCCGCGCCGCGGTGGCTTCCTCGATCCGGCGCGAGTGGCCGAAGAGGCCGCGCTGGCGATGCTCTATCGGCGGCAGGTCGAGTTCGCCGTCGGGCACGGATGCGCCGCGCACGCGGTCGTCGCGGAAGGGGACTCGACGTGCGCAGTGCGGTTGGAGACGTGTGTGCTGCCGCGGTTCGAGGTGGCGCGGGAGACGCCGCCGTCCGCGCAAGAGATTCCGCAGCTCGCGGGCCTCGCGCTCGACATGCAGCAGCTCGGAGAGTTGCCGGCGGCCGATGCCGTCCTGCGCCTGCTGCCGCTCGTCGAGGCGTATCGGGAGTGGATTGAGACACAGCAGCTGGAAGTGCTACGCGCGAGTGACCTGGCGCCGCATCGCGCGGCGGCGCAGGTGGCGCTCGATGGCTGCCGCAGTGCTTGTCAGCGGATCCGCGCGGGGATCGAGTTGCTCGGCCGTGACGTGGTGGCGGCCGAGGCCTTCCGCTTCATGAATCGCGCGATGGCGCAGCAGCGCGTGCGCAGCGTGCTCGCTGAGCGGCGGCGTGGCGGCGAGCCGTTCGACCTCGGGACGATCGACGTGCCCGCGAATCGCAGCTGGTATCCATTCCAGCTCGCCTTCATCCTCCAATGCCTTCCTGGACTCACTGACCTCGCCCATCCCGACCGCTCCGACTCGGGCGACGCGATTGCCGACCTGCTCTGGTTCCCGACCGGCGGCGGCAAGACCGAGGCGTACCTGGGGCTTGCCGCCTACGCGATGGTGCTGCGGAGGCTGCAGGGCGCTGTCGGCGGGCGGCTCGGCGGCGAAGGCGTCGCGGTGTTGATGCGCTACACACTGCGGCTTCTCACGTTGCAGCAGTTCCAGCGTGCGCTGGCGTTGATCTGCGCGTGCGAGGTGCTGCGGCGCGAGGCACTCGCGAGTGGCGATGACCGGCTCGGAGAGACGCCCTTCCGACTCGGGCTCTGGGTCGGCGGGACGACGACGCCGAACACGACGCAACAGAGCTACGAAGCGGTACGTGACGCGCACGGTCGGCACCGAGCCGTCGGAGCGTTCGGGCGGCGCGGCGATCCGTTCCAGCTCACCGCGTGTCCATGGTGCGGCGAGACGCTCGAACGTGGGCGCGATCTGACGGTCGAGCGGTGCGAGGACGGGCGCGGACGCACCTATCTCCACTGTGGCGATCCACTGGGACGCTGCCCGTTCTCCAGAAGACAGAGCCCCGACGAGGGGATCCCCGCAGTCGTGGTCGACGAGGAGATTTTCCGGCTCCTTCCGGCCATGTTGATCGGCACAGTCGACAAGTTCGCGCAACTGCCATGGGTCGGCGCGTCACAGATGCTCTTTGGGCAGGTGGCCGACCGCTGCCCGCGCCACGGCTTCCGGCACGCCGATCTCGGTGACCCGGAGAGCCACCCCAAGCGCGGCCTGCTGGCGGCCGTCCGCGTCGTGCCGACGCCCTGCCTGCGGCCACCGGACCTGGTGATCCAGGATGAGCTGCACCTGATCAGCGGACCGCTCGGGACGCTCGTCAGCCTCTACGAGACCGCGGTCGACGAGCTGATGACGTGGGAGGTCGATGGTCGACGCATCCGGCCGAAGGTGGTCGCATCGACCGCGACGGTCCGCCGCGCGCAGGAGCAGGTTCACGGCGTCTTCCACCGCGCGGTCGAGATCTTCCCGCCGCACGGGATCGACATCGCCGATCGCTTCTTCGCGCGCCGTCGCGATCCGGCGAGCGGACAGCCGGGGCGACTCTACTTCGGCGTGTGCGCCACCGGCAAACGGGTGAAGGGGGCGCTGATCCGGGCGTATGTCACGCTCCTCTCGGCAGCACAGCGGCTCTTCGACGATCACGGCGCCGCCGCGGACACGTGGATGACGCTCGTCGGTTACTTCAACTCGATGCGCGAGCTCGGAGGCATGCGCCGCGCGGTCCAGGACGACGTCTTCGGCCAGCTGAAGAAGATGAGCCAACGCGGGCTGGCCAATCGTCGCACGAGCCATCTCGAGGAGCTGACGTCGCGCAAGCGCTCGGCCGACATCCCGAAGGTCCTCGATCTGCTTGCATGCAGCTTCGAGGCGCGGCGCGACGGCGCTCCGTCCCGCGGCGGGGTACGTCCGTTGGATGTCCTCCTCGCGACCAACATGCTCTCGGTCGGGGTCGACGTGCCGCGGCTCGGGATGATGGTGGTGGCGGGGCAGCCGAAGGCGACCGCCGAGTACATCCAGGCGACGAGCCGCGTCGGTCGGCGCCAGCCGGGTCTCGTCGCGATCGTCTACAACTGGTCGCGACCGCGAGATCTGTCGCACTTCGAGCGCTTCGAGCACTACCACGCGACCTTCTATCAGCACGTCGAGCCGCTCTCGGTGACGCCGTTCTCGCCGCGCGCGCTCGATCGCGGGCTGTCGGCGCAGCTCGTTGCGCTCACACGCCTTGCCGGGCTCGATCTCAGCGCGAACTCGGGGGCGCAGCGCATCGAGCGCGATCACCCGGCCATCCGGCATGCCATCGACGTCATCGTGCGGCGCGCCGGTGCCGTGACGCAATCGTTGCAAGTGGCGGACGAGGTGCGGGCGGCGTTGCTGGCGCGGCTCGACGTCTGGCTCGCACGGATCCGCCGGCTGGCCGGTGGTGCACGCCTCTGTTGGCAAGGCGAAGGCGAGGTCGATCTTCCGCTGCTGCGACGTCCCGGAGTCGAGGGCTGGAGCGACTTCACCTGTCCCCTCTCGCTCCGCGACGTCGAGCCGGCGGTGAAGCTGCTCTTCGACGATCGTGGCATGGATGAGGCGCCGCCGCCCGCTGCAGCGTTGGCCGACGACGGAAGCGCCCTGAACGGGGGAGACGTCGCGTGAGCGATCGGCCAAGCACTCCCTGCGTTGGAGAGATCCAGCCGAGCCAGCTCCTCTACAGCTTCGGCGTCGGTGCGATGATCGATCTCCCTTCGCTTTCCGTGATCGTGATGGGGCTCGACGACTGGGATCCGCAGACCGGCACCCCGATCGAGGAGGAACGGCTCCTCGCACTGGTTCGCCGCGATCTCGGGCCGCAGGTCCAACGGATGGTCATGCCCCCGGTCGCCGCCGACGACGAGCTGGCGAGCGATCCGTTCGATCCGCAGTCGAGGATCGGCGTTCCGGTGGCCGTCTTCCCGCGTTGGCTCCGTTGCCCTCATTGCGAGTTCCTCTCGGAGATTCGCAGCGAGCTGTTCCGTTGGCATCCCGACGAGATGCGCCCCGACGCCAACTACTTCTTCTACTCAGGCTGCGAGCACAGCGGTGTCCACCGCAAGCCGGCGCTCCCGGCCCGCTTCCTGGTTGCGTGCGATCACGGGCACCTCGACGACTTCCCGTGGATGGAGTTCGTCCATCGCGTTGCCCAGCGTGGACCATCGACGTGTGTCGGCAGGCTGCGCTTGTACGACCGCACCGCCTCCGGCGAGGCACGCGATGTTCGCGTCCGCTGCGATGCGTGCGACGCCGACCGGACGATGGCCGACGCCCTGGGTGAGGAGGCTCGCACGGAGCTGCCGCGCTGCCGCGGACGGCGCCCTCATCTTCGTGACTTCGATCCCGCCGGTTGCGGTGAGCCGCTGCACACGATCCTGCTGGGTGCGTCGAATAGCTGGTTTCCCCTGCCGCGGTCGGCGCTCTCGATCCCGGAGTCGAGTGATCGCTTTGACGAGCTGGTGCGCGAGCACTGGTCGACGCTGCGCGAGGTACGTAGCCCGGAGATCCTGCTCGCGTTCCGCAGCGCCTTTCGCGGTCTTGGACCGTCGCGAGTCTTCGACGCCTTCGCGGACGACGCCAAGCTGCTCGCCGCGATCGAGCGAAGGCGCGCCACACTCCATGGCAGCCGCGGTGATGTCCCACCACCGGACATCCGCTCGGTGGAGTGGAACGCGTTTACACACCCCTCGCTCGCTCCGTCCTCCGAAGACTTTCTTCTGCGCGAAGAGCGCGTTGGGCGGCATGACGTTCCGGGACTCAAGCGTGTCGTCCTCGCCGAGAGGCTCCGTGAGGTCCGGGCGCTCGTCGGCTTCACGCGAGTCGAGTCGCCGGGAGACTTCGGTCTCGACGACGAGGTCGCCCCGACGAACCGCGCACCGCTCTCTCGTCAACCCCCGACCTTCGTCCCGGCGATCACGGTGCGCGGCGAAGGCCTCTTCCTGGAGCTCGACGAGGCGTCGGTCGCGACGTGGGAGAGGACCGTGCCTGCGCTGCTTCACGAGCAGCGACTGCGCGATGCCAACTTCCGGTTCCGGGTGAAGCGCGGGCTCGTGCCACACGATGGCGGATTTCCGGGTCTTCGGTATGTGATGCTTCACACACTCTCGCACGCATTCATGCGGCAGTTCGCGCTCGAATGCGGCTACTCGATGGCGAGCCTCCGCGAGCGCATCTACGCGCGCGCTCCCGGCCATGCCGAAGGGCCGATGGCGGGCATTCTGATCTACACCGCGGCGCCCGACAGTGAAGGGACGTTGGGCGGACTCGTGCACTTGGGACGCGATGCCGGCTTGGAGCGCCACCTCGCGTCAGCGTTGGACCAGGCAGCGCTCTGCTCCTCAGACCCGTTCTGCGCCGAGCACCTCCCGATGGTTGAGGACCTCTCGCTGCACGGTGCCGCGTGCCACGCATGCCTTTTCTCGCCCGAGACCTCCTGCGAACGTGGCAATCGGTTCCTCGATCGTGCGACGATCACCGCGACCTTGGCGAGTTCCGTGCCGCCGTTTTTCGAGAACGTGGCGCCAGCGTGATCGACGACGAGCTGCTCCGCCGGATCGTGGAGCTCGCGCGGCAGATTCCCGCGGCGACCGCCATGCGCGTTGCGGAGGTTCTCCCCCAGGCTCAGTCGGAGGTAGGACGCGAAACATCGGACACGATCAGTGCTGCCCTGCTTCGTCAACTGCACGGCAGCGCGAAGAGCAGCCTCGCGGCGATCCTCTCGAGCTGCCAAGGCGACGATCGGATGCGCGCGCTCGTCGACGTCGGACTGGCACTGCGCGTGGCGGCACATGGAATCACCGCCGAGCGGGAGAGTCAGGGCACAGAGATCGTCTGGACCGGACCGGGAAGTACAGAGAGTGGCTTTCGACGAGTCGACGAGGCGCTCCTCGAACTCATCGGCCGGACGCGCCGATCGCTGCTCCTCGCGACGTATGTGGCGAGCCGCGTCGACGTGCTTTCAGGCGCACTCGTGCAGGCGGTGACGCGTGGCGTCGTTGTGCGCGTCGTGATCGAAGACGCGCCGGCGACGACCGGAGAGCTCAACGAAGCGGCGGTCGAACGGCTGAGGAACTTGGGAGCGAGCGTCGAGGTGCTCGTCTGGCCTCGTTCGCAGCGGCCGGTCGATGGGAACCGGATCGGCACCATGCACTTGAAGTGCGCGCTCGGCGACGGCACGCGGCTGCTGCTTTCGAGCGCGAACCTCACCGGCCATGCGCTCCATCTCAACTTGGAGATGGGTGTCTTTCTGACCGGTGGACCGCAGCCTTCGAGGGTTGCGGAGCATTTCGAGCGACTCGTGCGGGAGGGAGTGCTGCGACGAAGCGAGGGGCCGACACGTCACGGATGATCGATCTCGATGTTGGATCTGCGGGCCATGCCCGGGCTCCCCCGGTCACCCCCCCGCCTTCCTCCTCGCCGCCAGGATCGCCGCGATCAGCTCCGCCGGCACTTCCGGCGGTGGTGCGTCGTCGGGGCAATCGAACGCCGCCTTCCCTAGCAGGATGGTCGCCTTGTAGCTTTCGACGTAGTTGATGCACGACGGACAGACCGCCAGGTGGCGATCGAACTCCCGCCGCTGCGGCGGTGCGAGTCCGCTCTCGAGGTAGTCCCCGAGGAAGTCGATCAGCTCTTTGCAGGTGATGAACGGATCCACGTCGCTCTCTGGGTCTCTCTCTTGGTGGCTCTCTTGGCCTACTTCACTGGCGCGAGCCGATGCTTGCGGTCGAGCAACGCGCGCAACGCCTGGCGCGCGCGATGCACTCGGATCTTGATGGCGTTGGGTGTGGCGTCGAGCATCCGCGCCACCTCCTCGGTCGGGAGCTCCTCGAGGTCACGCAGCAGCAGCACGACGCGATAGCTCTCGGGCAGCTCGTCGATCCACTGGCGGACCTGCGCGCGGGTCTCGGCGCGCGCGGCCAGCTCGTCGGCCGGCAGCTCCCACGGCTCGTTCGGGATCGCTTCGTGGCCGTCGGCGCTGAACTTCGGCAACAGGTCGTCGATCGCGACCTCGGGATGGCGGCGGCGCGTTCGCAGCTTCATCAGTCCGGCATTCACGGCAACCCGATGGAGCCAGGTCGAGAGCCCGGAGCTTCCCGAGAAGGTCGCGATCGACTTGAAGATCGAGACGAACGCGTCCTGCAATGCCTCGCGCGCATCGTCCTCGTTGCGGACCAGCCGGCGGATCACGGCGAGCAATCGCGCGCTGTGGTCGCGCACCAGCGTCTCGAACGCCGCGGGGTCGCCGCGCACGAGGGCGACCGCGAGTGCCGCGTCGGACTGCGCCGTCGGGATGGTTTTTGGTGTCGGCTGATTCGCGCCGCGGGTCATGGACAGATCTTCGCATGGATCCTCGGATGCCGCGCTCCAGGATCGAGTGTCGCGGCACTGTGGCACTGCGGTTCTGAGGTCACGCTCGCTCTGCCGCCCGCTCGGCGAGCCGCGCGAAGAACTCGCTCACGACCTTCTTCGCGGCGGCTTCGATCAGCCGGCCGCCGACCGATGCAATGAGCCCGGCGACGCGGAGGTCGGCCTGGTAGCGGATGATCGTCGTCGGTTTTGCGGCGGCCGCGACTGGCGCCACCGCTACGAGCGTGATCTCCGCGTCACCGCGGACATGACCGACCAGGCTCTTGCCGCTGATGGTCATGCGATAGCGGCGCGGCGGCTCGATCTCCGACAGCTCGACACGGCCGGCGAACGTTCCTTGCACCGGGCCGACGCCGGTCTTGACGGTCACCGTGTAGGTGCTGGTGCCTTCGCGCACCATCTCGGTGCAGCCTGGAATGCAGGCGGCGAGGACCGCCGGATCGAGCAACCGCGCGAACGCCTGCGCAACGGGTGCCGCGATCGCCGCTTCGCCTTCGAGCTTCACGGGTGCGCCGCGGCGCCCGCTCGCTCGAATGCCTCGAGCAGCGCGCGCTTGGCCATGACCGCCGCGAGGTGCCGCCGATAGTCCGCGCTCGCGTGCAGGTCGTTCGCGACGTCGCGGCCGGCGAGGTCGCGCGCGATCGTCGTCGCCGCCGCCTCGATCGCACGCGCGCCGTCGGCGCCGTTCACCGCCGCCTCGAGCTGCGTCGCGCGAAACGCGAACGTCGTCACGCCCGTCACCCCGATTCGCACCGCGCTGACCCGGCCGCCAGAAGTCGCCAACTGTGCCGCCACGCCGGCGAGCGCAAATCCCGACGCCGACTGTGCCATCTTCAAGTAGGCGCCGCCGCGCCCAGCGGCAGGGACGCGGATTGCGGTCACGAGCTCGCCGCTTCGGGCGGCCGTCTCGAAGAGCCCAAGGAAGAACGACTCAGCGGCGACCACTCGCTCGCCGTCGACGCCACGCAGCACGATCTTGGCATCGAGCGCGATCAGAGCCGCCGGCCAGTCCGCTGCCGGATCGGCATGCGCGAGCGAGCCGCCGATCGTCCCGACGTTGCGCACCTGGACATCGCCGATCGCGAGTGCCGTCTCGGCGAGCAGCGGACAGCGCTTCCGCACCAGCTCATGGCGCGCGATGGTCGCGTGCGTCGTCGCCGCGCCGATCTCGAGCCCGACCGTGTCGTCGTTCGTCTCGTTGATCCCGACCAGCCCCGGCACCCGCCGTAGATCGATCACCAGTGCCGGCCGTGCGAGTCGCTGCTTCAGCATCGGGATCAAGCTGTGCCCGCCGGAGAGCAGCTTCGCCGCGTCGCCATGCCGCCGCAGCAGCTCAAAGAGCTCGCCGAGCGAGGCGGGCGCCACATAGTCGAAAGCAGCCGGGATCATGAGTGGCTCCCTGGCATGGTTGGCTTGGTTTGAGTGACCCGCGCCGCCTCCATCGCCGCCCAGACCTTTTGCGGCGTGAGCGGCATGTCGATGTGCCGGATGCCGAGTGGCGCCAGCGCGTCGATCACGGCATTCACCAACGCCGGCGTCGAGCCGATCGTGCCGGCCTCGCCGACGCCTTTCACACCAAGCGGATTCACCGGCGACGGCGTCTCGGTCCGGTCGCATTCGAAGTGGGGGAGCTGGTGGGCGCGCGGCACCGCATAGTCCATCAATGACCCGGTGACGAGCTGGCCGTCGTCGTCGTAGATCGCCTGCTCGAGCATCGCCTGGCCGAGCCCCTGTGCGATCCCGCCGTGCACCTGCCCTTCGACCAGCAGCGGATTGATCACCCGACCGCAGTCGTCGACGGCGACGTAGCGCTGGATCTCGAAGCTGCCGAGCTCGCGATCGACCTCGACCACACAGATGTGGGTGCCGAACGGGAAGGTGAAGTTGCTCGGCTCGTAGAACGCGGTGGCTTGCAGGCCGGGCTCGTCGCCGGCGGCGATCTCTGCACCGGTGTGGGCCGCAAAGGCGACGGCGCCCCACGGCAGCTCGGCCTTCGGTCCGCGAAAGACGCCGCGTTCGAAGCGGACCTGCTCGGCGGGAACCTGCATCAGCGTCGCCGCCAACCGGCTCGCCTTCGCCACGATCTTCTCGAGCGCCTTCAGGACCGCGACGCCGCCGACCGCGGTGCCGCGGCTGCCGAACGTCCCGACGCCGTACTGCACGACGGCGGTGTCGCCATGCACCACCTCGACCTGCTCGAGGCCGAGCCCGAGGTAGTCGGCGCCGATCTGTGCAAACGACGTCTCCTGCCCCTGTCCGTGCGGCGAGCTCCCGACCAGCAGCGTCACGCCACCGGTCGGATGGACGCGCACGGTCGCGCTCTCCCAACCGAAGCCGCCGGTCGCCATCGCCTTGCTCGGTCCCATCGCACAGATCTCCACATAGGTGGAGAGCCCGATGCCGAGCAGCCGCCCTTGCGCGCGCGCCGCCACCTGTGCGCGCCGCACACCGGAGTAATCGACGATCGCCAACGCCTTGTCGAGCGCCTTCACATAGTCGCCGCTGTCGTAGGTCATCCCGGTGGGTGTGGTGTGTGGGAAGACGGTCGGGAAGTTCTGCCGGCGCAGCTCGACGGGGTCGCGACCGAGCTCGCGCGCCACCAGGTCGAGCACCCGCTCGATGACGAAGGTCGCCTCGGGACGACCGGCGCCGCGGTAGGCGTCGGTCGACATGCAGTTGGTGAAGGCGCCGCGCACGTTGATCGTCACATGCTGGAGGTTGTAGCAACCGGGCAACATCAGGCCGGTGAGTGACGGCAGTGCCGGAGTCAACAGCTGGTGGTAGGCGCCGAGATCACCGATCACGTCGTAATGCACACCCAATAGCGTGCCGTCGTTCTTGACGGCCACCTGCACTTCGCCGACCTGCCCGCGGCCGTGGATCGTGCCGGCGAAGTTCTCGCTGCGCCGTTCGATCCACTTCACCGGCCGGCGGGTGCGTATCGCCAGGAAGCCGAGCAGCCCCTCCTCGCGATAGACGTTGAGCTTCGAGCCGAAGCCGCCGCCGACGTCAGGCGCGATCACCCGCAGCTTCGTCTCCGACAGCCCGAGCATCAGCGCCACGAAGGTCCGCACGAAGTGGGGGATCTGCGTCGAGGTCCAGAGCGTCAGCGCCTCCTTGCCGGCGTCGAAGCTCGCGATCACGCCGCGCGGCTCCATCGCCATCGGGATCAGCCGTTGGTGGACGATCCGCTGGCGGAGCAGGCGATCGGCCTGGTCGCACGCCTCCTTCCACGACAGCGCGCCGCCCACGATCTTCTGCTCGAAGGCGAGGTTGCCAGGTACGGTTGCGTGGAGCTGCGGCGCGCCGGGCGCGAGCGCCTTCACCGGGTTGCTCACGGCGGGCAGCGGCTCGTAATCGACCTCGATCAGGTCGATTGCATCGCGAGCCACCTCACGGCTGGTTGCCACCACCGCGGCGACCGGCTCGCCGACGAAACGCACTTTCTCCTCGGCGAGCACCGGTGTACGCGGTGAGTGTTTTCCTTCCGGGATCACGGTGGTGCAGGGCACGGTGCCCACTTTTGTGGTATCGGCGCCGGTCACTACATCGACGACTCCGGCGAGCGCCTTCGCCTTTGTGGTGTCAATGCCACGAATCGTCGCGTGTCCAAATGGGCTGCGAAGGATTGCGACATGACACAGACCTGGTAGGTCGATGTCGTCCACATAGGTGGCGAGCCCACGCACCATCCGCCGATCTTCCTTGCGTCGGATTGGCTTGCCGATGTACGTGCCGGACGGGATCAGCGGCGTGCCGGGGCCGGTCATCTCGGTTGGGCTCATGAGTGAGCTCCAGTGTGAAGTCCGGCAGGACCTGCGGTGTGGACTTCCCTGCCAGCTCCACAACACACGGCTTCGACGATCTTCTGGTACCCAGTGCAGCGGCAGAGATTCCCTGCGAGCCCATGGCGGATCGCAAGGTCGTCATCCGCCTGCCCTGTCGCCACCAGCTCCACCGCGGTGAGGATCATCCCCGGCGTACAGAAGCCACACTGCAACCCGTGCTTCTCTTGGAAGGCCGCCTGCATCGGATGCAGCGTCTCTCCTTCGGCCAGCCCCTCGATGGTGGTGATCGCCTGCCCATCGCACTGGACGGCGAGCCGCGTACACGATTTCACCGCGAGCCCGTCGATCAGCACCGTGCAGGCGCCGCA
>CAYRQC010000712.1:0-5369 GCA_964426265.1 uncultured Phycisphaerales bacterium
CCCTACTGGAACATGCTGCGCACCAGCCGCGGCGGGGTGGAATCCGCGCAGAAGAAGCGGGCGAAGTCCGGACTCGACACGCACTACTCTGAGCATCGCAGCGACCTCGGCAACGTGCGCGACTACGCGTTGACGGGCGTCGATCGCCTCTCGATCGGGGCGCTCACCCACTCGGCACCGGCGCTCGACCTCTCGCTGGTCTTCGCCGGTGCGGGGCCGCAGGCGTGACCGCTCGCCTTGTTCGACCAGCGCGCAGGCTCTAACGTGCCGACGTGACCTCGGCCGACGCGCGCGCGCTGTTGTCGATGGAGATCCGGCTCGGCCCGGATGCGGCCGCGGTACGCCTGGTGCGCGGCCAGGTGCGCAGCCTCCTCGCGGACCACGGATTCGCGGCGGCCAAGGTGGAGGCGGCGCTGCTCGGGCTCGACGAGGTGCTGATGAACGCCTGCCTCCACGGGCGCGCGGCCGAGCGCGGCGAGCCGATCGAGCTGACCGTCGAGCTGCATGCCGACCACGTCACCCTGGAGATCCGCGATCGCGGCGACTACACGCCACGCTCGGGTCACGATCGCAGCGCTGCGCTCCTTCCCGACGAGGACGCCGAGTCGGGGCGGGGGCTCTTCCTCATCCACGCGACCATGGACGAAGTGCAGTTTGGTCCGCGCGAAGGAGGCGGAACGCGTGTTCGGCTCGTCAAACGCCGCTGAGGGGGAGCGGCGCTGGCGGCTCACGGCGGCAGGGCTCGCGGTCGCCCAGGCGGGCTGGATCTGGTGGCTCTCGTCGCAGTCGTTCGCAGGCGGCGGCGGCAAGCTCTGGAGCTTTCTCGGGAACTCGCTCCACTTCGCGCTCTTTGGCCTGCTTGCGCTGCTCCTGGCCGAGGCGTCGCGACGGCGGGGTGGCTGGACGCGCGAGGTGATTGGCGGCGTGCTGGTCCTGACGGCGACCTACGGGATCGTGGACGAATGGCACCAATCGATGACGCCGGGGCGCAGCCCCGACCCGTTCGATGTCTGTGTCGACCTGCTCGGGGGGATTGGCGCGCTGAGCTTCTGGTGGGGCGTGCGCGGCCCCGGCCGGGTGTCGGCGGCGTTCGCGCGGGCGGTGGCGGTCGGACTCTGCGCCCTGGGGCTCAACGCACTGCGGACGTGGGGGCCGCTCCATTGAGCCCGCGAGCACGCCGACCCGAACCGCTTGCACCGGGATCGCGACGATGAGCGAATCACGACCGGACGCGGCGGGGGCGGGTGACGCGGTGTGGCGCAGCCCGCTCTCGTCGCGCTACACCAGCCGCGAGATGCAGGAGCTCTTCTCCGAGCGGACGCGCGCGCGGCTCTGGCGCGAGATCTGGATTGCGCTCGCCCGCAGCGAGCGAGAGCTGGGGCTGCCGCTTCCCGAAGCGGAGATCGACGCGCTCGCGGCGCGGATCGACGACCTCGATCTGGGGCGCGCGGCTGAGCTCGAGAAGGAGCTGCGCCACGACGTCATGGCGCATCTCCACGCCTTCGCCGAGCTCCACCCGCCGGCCAAGCCGTTCCTGCACCTCGGCGCAACCTCGTGCACGGTGACCGACAACGCCGACCTGATCGTGATGCGGAGGGGGCTCGAGCTGCTGCGGTCGGCGCTGGTCCAGGTGATCGACCAGCTTGCCGGCTTCGCGCGCCGCACCCGCGAGCTCGCGACGCTCGGTTACACCCACTTCCAGCCGGCGCAGCCGACGACGGTCGGCAAGCGGGCCTGCCTCTGGCTGCAGGATCTCCTGTTCGACCTTGCGGAGATCGAGCGCCTCATCGCCGAGCTGCCGTTGCGTGGCCTCAAGGGCACGACCGGGACGCAGGCGTCGTACCTCACGCTCTTCGGTGGTGATCACGAGAAGGTGAAGGAGCTCGAACGCCGCTTTGCTGCACGTCTTGGCTTCGCCCGCACCATCGCGGTGAGTGGCCAGACCTACACTCGCAAGCTCGACTTTCGGGTCGTGGCGCTGCTCTCCGGGATCGGCCAGTCGGCGGCCAAGGCCGGCAACGACCTGCGGCTGCTGGCGCATGAACAGGAGCTCGAGGAGCCCTTCGAAGAGAAGCAGATCGGCTCGTCGGCGATGGCCTACAAGCGCAACCCGATGCGCGCCGAGCGGATGGTGTCGCTCGCGCGCTTCCTGCTCCACCTGCCGGCGAATGCCGCGGAGACGGCCGCGCAGCAGTGGCTCGAGCGAACGCTCGACGACTCGGCGAACCGGCGGATCGTGCTGGCGGAGGCGTTCCTCACCGCCGACGCCGTGCTGCGCATCTACCACAGCATCTTCCGCGGGATCATCGTCAACCCGGCGCGCATCGCCGCCCATCTGCAGCGCGAGCTGCCGTTCCTCTGCACCGAAGAGGTGATGATGCGGTGCGCGCGCGCCGGCGGCGATCGGCAGGAGCTGCACGAGAAGATTCGCGTACATGCGCGGGCGGCCGTGGAGCGACTGAAGGCGGGCGCCGCGGACAATGACCTCTTTGCGCGGATCGCGGCCGATCCAGCGTTCGCCATCGTCCGCGACCAGCTCGCCGAGCTTGCGACCGGCGCGGGTCTCGTCGGCCGGGCGCCGGAGCAGGTCGCGGAGTTCCTGGCGGCACACGTTGATCCGGTACTGCTGCGTCTGCGGCAGACCACCGTGACCAAGCTCGAGGACCTGCGCGTCTGATTCGCTTCGAGGCGGTGGCTGCGACGGCGCGCCAAAAGGAGCGGGGCGCCGGCGAGCTGGATGCCCGCCGGCGCCCCAAATCAATCACGATCCTTGGGAGAGTTTGACGTCAGTTGATGTCGTCGTCGTCCTCATCGTCATCGCCGTCCTCATCATCATCGCCGTCGCTGTCCTCGTCGTCGTCATTGCAGCACTGATCGTCATCGTCGTCATCGTCACAGCACTCTTCCTCGTCCTCGCCGTCGTCGTCGCAGCACTGCGGGAGCTCACCCTTCGAGCCGCCGTCGAACAAGACGATCTCGAACTCACCGTTCTCGCCGGTTTCGCCGATCTCGCAGCACTCCTCGTTCTCCTCGCAGCACTCCTCGTCCTCATCGTCGTCGGCTTCGCAGCACGCGCACTTGCAGCCTCCAGCGCTGCCACGTCTCTCGAACCCGACGACCTCGAACGGGTGGTTGCGATCACCGGAACGCCGGATCACCTGGATGTTGCGGCCCTCAGTGTGGTGGGCGTTGCCATGACCCTGCAGGGCCGGGCACTCGCTGCACTCGTCGCCGTCGTCTTGGGCCTCACCGCCGTGCCCGCGCTGCGCGTGCTTGAGCAGGCGCAGTCCCGGAGCGGCGAGCTGGATCCGACGCGCAATTCGCGGCGCCAGACCCTGCAAGCGCAGACGCACCTGGTTGCCCTGGCCTGCCGCGTGTGACTCACAGCACTCCGGAGCCTCGCACTCGCCAGTCTCGCACTCACCGGCCTCCGACTCGCCATCTTCACATTCGACGATCTCGCATTCGATGACGGGAGACGCCGCACCCTTCACGTTCATGAGCTTGTGGTGCAGCTCTTTCGGCTGTGGCTGCTTCTTGGACTTCGCCTGCTTCTTGGCTTTCGCCGGCTTCTCGTCCTTGGCCTGCTTCGCCTGCTTGGCCTGCTTTGCGTGCTTCTTGGCGTGGTCGTCGCTCTTGGTCGCGACCGCGATGTTGTCGCCACTCCCGCTCTCGATCTGCCACACCAGATCTTGCGTTCCGTCGACCTTGATCGCCCGACCACCGTGCTGTGGCTTGGCGACCTTGAACTTCATGCCCTTGGGCTGCTCTACCTTGACCTCTACCTGCTTGGCGCCGTGCATCGGCGACAACCGCAAGACGCGGGAGTGTTGACCCTCGCCACCCTCTGCCTGCACCACGACTTCACAGGTAGTGCCCTCTTCTTGGCAGCACTCCTCATCCTCTTCCTCGCACTCTTCGCTCGCCTCGCAGGTCGTCCCGTTCGCGCAGCAGCTCCCCTCGACGGGGCAGGAATCGCTCGCATCTTGGAGTGTGAAGACTCCGCTGCCGTTGCCACCGAGGTTCATCGTCCGGCCATCGGCGGTGGTGACCACCACCTGGACCTGCTGGTCGCCGCTGCCGTTGTTCTGCGGCAGATCGATCGTCTGCACCTTGCCGTTGAGGTTGAGGACGATCTTGCCACCCTCGACCTTCACATTGTCGGGTGTGAGAACGAAGCTCGCGCCGCTGCCTTCGCCCGCTCCCGTGGCGAGGAGGCCCGGCTGCACCTGGAAGTCCTGCAACTTGAGCTCGGATCCGTTGAACTGGATCCCGGCCTGGCCACCTTCACCGCCACCCGGCGCACCGGCGAGTGTGAAGCTCATGGCGCCGAGCGAGCCATCGGGCGCGCTGACCGGGGCCGCGAAGGCGACCGACCCGGGCATCGGTTCCGGCTGTGGTTCCGGCTGCGGATCGGGCTCCTTGCCGAGCGCTCGACGGACCGACTCGAGGGTCTTCTGCTGCTGCTCGCAACGGGCACGCAGCTCCTCGACCTGGCGCCGCAGCTCGTTGATCTGCTGACGTGCTTCAGCAAGACCCTGGTCCGTTGCCGCGGCGCGAGCCGCATGCGGCGCTGCTGGCGGCCGCACTACTGGCGGTGGGGCGGCGGCTTCCGGTTCGCCGGCTTCCGCTGCAACTGCGCCCATTCCCCCCGCGACTGCGGCCATGGCGACCGCGTCGCGTTCACCCAGCTTGACCTTGAGCTTCTTGGCCTTGCCTTCGCGCTCGATGGTGACCTTGACGCTCTCTCCCGGATGGTGGGACTGGACCGTCGAGATCAGCCCCTCGACCGAGCTGACGTCGCCGCCATCGACGCTGACGATCACGTCCCCGGCGACGAAGCCGGCACGTTCCGCCGGTGAGCCGGCGACCACGCTGGCGACCGTGGCGCGGCCGTGGTCGTCGGGCTGCAGTTGCACGCCCATGTAGCCCTGAGGGGAGGTCTCTGCCTTCACGTAGCCGAGATCCCGGAGCTTCGCGACGGCCGCTGGCGCTGCGTCTTCCGCGGCCTCGCTCGCTTCGGCGGTCGCTGCTTCATTCTCCGATTCGGCCTCGGCCGGTGCTGCGACGAGGCGCGCGCTGGTCCGCCGCTTCTCACCGCCACGCAGGTAGGCGACCTTCACCTTCTGGCCGACGCCGACCGCCGCGATCGCGTCGCGCAGCTCCTCTTCCGATCCGACCGTCCGATCACCGAGCGCGACGATGACATCGCCCGCCTGCAGACCCGCCTTCGCGGCAGGACTGCCATCGACGATGTCGCCGAGCGTGACGCCACCGCCTTCGGCAGCGCCCTCGATGTAGACGCCCAGGTAGGCGCGATCGGCGACGCGGGCCGGCGCTTCGGTGCCGGGTAGGGACCCTGGCGGCGT
>CAYRQC010000713.1:0-5109 GCA_964426265.1 uncultured Phycisphaerales bacterium
CGGCCCGGCTTGCACGATGGCGCCCTGCACCGGACCATCGGCACACGTCACGATCCCCTCGACGAAGGGCTTCTCGATCTGCGCGAAGTCGACGCGCAGGCTCTTGCCCTCCTCGATCACCACCGTCTTGCCTTGGTCCTCTTCGGGGCCGCCCTGCATCATGATCGTGAACATCCCGCCCGGCCCGCCGTTGCCGGTCTCGGGCTCGCTGCGCTTCGCGACCGCTTCGCCGGCCGGGATGTGATCGACGCGGTAGTAGCCGTTGGCGTCGCTGACCGCGGAGAGCGCCGCGCTGTCGATCACCTTGCTGGTGACGTCGATCCGGTCGCCGCCGCGCGGGTTGCCATCGATCCCGAGCACCGTTCCCTCGATCGTGCCGCCGAGCCCGAGTGCGACATCGGTGACCTCTTTGCGCGCCCCCGCCGCGATGTCCGCGACGTCCGCTCGCGTGATCGCGAACTCGGGGTGGCTCACCTCGAGCTGGCAGCTACCGGCGGTGAGGTGATCGATCTCGAAGTGCCCTTGCGCGTCGGTCTTGGTCTTGCCGAGGCTGCGGCGATCGAAGTTCGCGCGCATCGCTCGGCCCATGCCGCCTCGGATGCGCATCGAGCGCATGACCTGCCCGCCGGGTCCACCTTGGTTGCCATCCTGCGGCGCACGCGGCTCGAAGCAACTGACCTCGGCGTTCGCGACCGGAGCCTTGGTCGCCGCATCGATGACGCGACCCGCGACGATCGCGCCGCGCTGGACTTCGACCTCCACGTTCTCGAGGCTCTTGCCGTCGACCACCGTGATCGGCGCCGACTGTCCGCGGGTCGTTCCGTCGCCGCGCGCGACGACCCGGTACTGACCCGCATCGACGTTCTCGACCAGGAACGCTCCGTCGTCGGTCGCCTTGTTCTCGAGGTCCTGCCCGTCGAAACCGCCGGGGAAGACGTTGTCCTCGCCCCAATAGGGTTGTAGCTGGACCTTGACACCGTGCGGCAGCTCGCTCGTCCCTGCAATGTGGACCGTGCCGGAGACGTGGCAGCTCGCCGCGAGCACGAGGTCGACCGTCGGCACCAGCGCCGGATCGACCCCTTCCACCGATTTGCTTGCGTAGCCCGTCGCGCTGGCGCTCACGTCGTAGCGGCCCTGCTTCAGCCCGGCGATCTTGAAGCGCCCGTCGGCCTCGGTCACCGCGTCGGGCTCGCCGCTGAAGCGCATCCAGTTCGTGAAGTCGTTGGGATTGTTGGCGCTCACCGCGGCGCCGACCACCGGCTTGTCATTGCTGTCCTTCACCATCCCTTGCAGCGTCATGCCGCGTTCGAGATGGACCACGATTCCGGCCACCGCCTGCTGCGCCACCACCTCGACCGGATCCGATGTGCCAACGCACATCCCCTCGGCGCTCGCCTCGACGATCGCCTTGCCCTTGGGCATTCCGGGCAGCCGGAAGGCGCCCTGCTCGTCGGTCACGGCCTTGCGCTCGCCGCGCGAGGTGAACCGGAAGTTGAAGAAGCGCCGGCCCGGATCCTCGCTCGGCGGATCGCGCAGGACCACCTCGGCACCCGCGATCTTCGCGCCATCGGGCCCGAACACGTGGCCGGTGACGAGACCACCCGCTTCGAGGGTCACGCGCCCGATGTCGAGGCCGGTCGCCGGCACGATGAGATCGTCGCGCGTCAGCACGACGTAGTCGGCATGGTCGATCTTCAGCTCGAGCCCTTCGCTGCGCGGCACGTCCGGCAGCCGGAAGCTCCCGTCGAGCTGCGTCTTCGCGACGACTACATCGGGCAGCGTGCTCTCGTCGAGATTGAAGATCCCCGGACCGCCGCGCCCGCGACCTCGGCCGCCGCGGTCACCGCGACTGCCGCGACCAGGAGGCCCACCGCGTCCGAACGGGAAGGTGCGCGGGCCGAAGCTCACCTCGGCATTCGCGATCGGGCGGCTGTTGGCGTCGACGGCGACGCCGATGAGGAACTCGCCGGTCGGGATAGCCGCCTTCACGCTCGGCTTGCCGTCCACGTCGGGCAGCGGTGCCGCCTGTTCCGAGCGCGCCGCGGTCGGCTGCGTGTGAGCCGAAGCATCGACCGCGTCGGGCAGCGCGGACCGCTCGCTGTTGGTCCCGGCCGCTGCCGCCTTGCCGCTCTGGATCAGCTCCGGTCCGCGGCTGTCGTTCAGCAGCCACGCTGCCGTACCGACGATCGCGGCGAGCGCGACGACCAGCAGACCAATCCCTTTGCTCGCGTTGCTCATGTCGAGTGATCCTCAGCGATCGATAGAAGGCACACCGTTTCAAGTTCCATCGGTGCAAGCGCGCAGACTACGTCAACATTCTCACGAGCGTTGGTCTTCCGCAGAATGGTGCCGTCATGGAGTCGTCATCCGATCGATTTCCGCTCACGCACCATTCGGTGGTCGCCGCCGTTCGCAGCGACGACGCCGAGCAGCGCAAGATCGCGTGGGAGCGACTCGTCGAGGCGTATTGGAAACCGGTCTACAAGTACCTGCGCCTCCAGTGGCGCGTCGACAGCGAGCAGGCGCGCGACTGGACGCAGGAGTTCTTCACGCGGGCACTCGAGAAGAGCTTCTTCGATCGCTTCGATCCGGTGCGCGCCCGCTTTCGCACTTTCCTGCGCGTTTGCATCGACGGCTTCGTCGGCAAGGAGCGCCAGGCCGCGAGCCGGCTGAAGCGCGGCGGCGGCGTCACGCCGCTCTCGCTCGACTTCGCGGCAGTCGAAGGGGAGCTCGGTGGCATCGAGCGGTCGGCGGTCGGCGCGGCGTCCGATTCACTCGATGACTACTTCCATCGCGAGTGGATGCGCAGCCTCTTCGAGCTGGCGCTCGGCGACCTGCAAAGAATCTGCGCGGAGCAGGGAAAGGAGCCACAGTACGAGCTGTTGCGTCGCTACGACCTCGAGGCGCCGGAGCGGCTGACGAAGCTGTCCTATGGCGACCTCGCGCGGGAGTTTTCGATGCCGGTCACGCAGGTGACGAACGGTCTGCACTGGGCACGCACACGGCTGCGTGAGCGGCTGCTCGCGCGGCTGCGGGAGCTCTGCGCGAATGACGACGAGTTCCGCGCCGAGGCGCGCGCGCTGCTCGGGGTCGACCCGACGTGTAACCTGTCGTGAGCCTCACGTGACTCTCTCGGATGCAGCGCTGGATCGCCTGCGCGCCGTCGTCGACGAGCCCGATCTCACCGGCACGCGCTACGACGTGATCGAGCTGCTCGGCCGCGGCGGGATGGGCGCGGTGTGGCGAGTGGTCGATCGCGAGCTCGAGCGCGAGGTCGCGCTGAAGGTCCTGTTCGAGCCGGTCGGTGAGGCGGCGAGCGGCGCGTCGGCGGCGACGCTGTCACCGTCTGCAGAGGCGTGGGCGGCGCGATTGCGAGATGAGGCGAAGGTGCTCGCCACTCTCGAGCATCCGGGGATCGTGCCGGTCCACGACGCCGGCACGTTGGCCGATGGACGGGTCTTCTACGCGATGAAGCTGGTGCGCGGGCCGCGGCTCGACCAGTTAGTGCGGGCGGGGCTCGCCGAGAGCGAGCGGTTCCGCATCTTCGCGCGCATCTGCGAGGCGGTCGCGTTCGCGCACGCGCGCGGGGTGCTCCATCGGGACTTGAAGCCGCAGAACATCATGGTGGGGGAGTTTGGTGAGGTGTTGGTGCTCGATTGGGGGCTGGCGCTGCGCGGCAGGACCGATCAAGGAGCGCGGGCAGAGGAGGCCGCGCGGACCGAGCCAGCAGCATCGGCAGTCAAGGCAGAGGAGGCGGCGGGCGAGCGGAGGGTGGTCGGGACCACGGGTTTCATGGCTCCGGAACAACAGCGCGGCGGGGCGATCGATGTGCGCGCCGATGTCTATTCACTCGGCAAACTGCTTGCTGCGACGTGGAGCACGCCACCCGGGCGGCCGTTCGCGGCGATCGTCGCGCTCGCGACCCGCGAGCAAGCCGAAGAGCGCTACCGGACGGTTCTCGAGCTGGCCGCTGATGTCGCCCGCTTGCAGCTCGGCGAAGCAGTGCGCGCGCTGCCGGAGAGCTGGCGCGAGCGGCTCGCCCGCAACTACCGCCGCTATCGCGCCGCCTGCTGGCTCATCGGCACGTATCTCGTGCTGCGGGTGGCGTTCGAGCTGGCGCGGCCCTACCTTCACCGCTGAAGTTGAGCGCTCCAACGCGGTGCGTCGAAAGGAATGGGACGTCGGCGCGGAAGAGGGTCCGTACCGGCGTGACGGAGGCCATTGCATGAACAAGAAGACGAAGCTCGGTCTGATCCTCGGCACCGTGCTCGGCGCGATCGACGGGCTGTCGGCGTGGTTCTATCCGGAGGTGCGAAGCGAGCTGTTCACCACGATCGTGCCGGGATCGACGGCGAAGGGGCTGGTGGCGGGGCTCATCACCGGGCTCATCGCCCGCAAGCTGAAGAGCCTGCCGCTCGGCATCTTGGTCGGACTCCTCGTGGCGGCGGTGGTCACGGCGCCGATCGCGATGAGCAAGGACGCCGCCACCGGCAAGCGCTATTTCTGGGAGATCATGATTCCCGGTGCACTCTGCGGCGCGATCGTCGGCTATGCGACGCAGCGCTACGGTGGCGAGGTGACCGCGGCGCAGTCGCCGCGAGGAGCATGACGATGACCCACAGGAAGCTTCGCGGAGTCGCGGCGGTGGTGGTTGGCGCGGCCGTGCTGCTCGTCGGCTGCCAGACGGCGATGGACGACACGACGGGTGGCACCGCGGACGGCATGCCGCGCCGACCGCTCGATGCGGCGGCGGCGCTCGCGCGGCTGAAGACGCTCGAAGGGACGTTCACCGTCGAGATCGAGGGGATCCCGACCCCCTCGATGGTGAGCTACGACATGGTTTCGGGTGGCCACGCGTTGCTGGAGAAGCTCAACGTCGGCGCGCCCGAAGAGATGGTCTCGCTCTACTACCTCGAGGGCGAGGACTTGGCGATGACCCACTACTGTTGCATCGGCAACCGGCCGCACCTGCGGCTCGACCGCGACCACTCGACGATCGACGACCTCTCGTTCGTCTTCGATGGCAGCGCGACCGACATCGATCCCGGGAAGGACGCCCACATCCACGCCGCCCGCTTCCAGTTCAAGAACGCCGAGTCGATCGACGTC
>CAYRQC010000714.1:0-12885 GCA_964426265.1 uncultured Phycisphaerales bacterium
CGATCGTGAGCAGCTACTCGCGCGGCCAGGCCACGCGGATCTTCCTCGGCCTGCTGGTGGGAGCGACTGCCGGGATCGCCGTCAACGCGGCGTTCGGGCCGAGCAACGCCCGCGTCGTCTGGTTCGCCACGCACGTCGCTGCCAAGGTCGGCGAGGTCTTCCTGCGTCTCCTTTTCATGATCGTCGTGCCGATCGTCTTCTCATCGCTGGCGCTCGGCGTGGCGGGGCTCGGCGGCGGCAAGGGGCTCGGGCGGATCGGCGTCAAGACGATCACCTGGTTCGTCGTGACCACGGCGCTCGCCGCGGTTCTCGGCATCGCGCTGGTCAACACGTTCGAGCCCGGTCGCAGCGTCGGCGCCGATGTTCGCGACCAGTTGCTGGTGCAAGCGAAGGGGGACGCCGAGAAGAAGATCGCGCTCGCTGCGTCGGGGACCGGGTTCAGCCTGGAGACCCTGGTCGCGATCGTCCCGAAGAACCCGGTGAAGGCCGCGGCGGACGGCGACATGCTCGGGCTGATCTTCTTCTCGCTGATGGTCGGCATCGCGGCGGGGCGGCTCGGCAAGGAGAGGAGCAAGCCGCTGCTCGACCTGCTGCAGTCGCTCTACGACATCTCGGTGCTGATCATCGGCTACGCGATGAAGCTGGCGCCGCTCGGGGTCGCCGGGCTGATCTTCGAGAAGTCGGCGCTCTTCGGCAGCGGGCTGCTGGTTGCACTCGCGCAGTACCTCGCCGTCGCGCTCGGTGGGCTCGCGTTCCAGCAGATCGTCGTGATCGGACTGCTCGTATGGCTGTTCGCGAAGATCCGGCCGTCCGAGTTTTTCCGGCGCTGTCGCGGGTTGATGGCGACGGCGTTCTCGACCTCGTCGTCGAATGCCACGCTGCCGACGACGATGCGCACGGCCGAGGAGGAGTTCGGCGTGCCGCCCGCGATCGCCGGCTTCGTGCTGCCGCTCGGCGCCACGCTGAACATGAATGGCACGGCGCTCTTCGAAGGAGTCGTCGTGCTCTTCCTAGCTCAGGTCTCGGGAATCGAGCTCTCGATCGCCGCGCAGGCGACCGTGGTGGTGCTGGCGGTGCTCACCGCGATTGGCACCGCGGGCGTCC
This sequence comes from uncultured Phycisphaerales bacterium, assembly GCA_964426265.1. Classification (GTDB taxonomy): domain Bacteria; phylum Planctomycetota; class B15-G4; order B15-G4; family SIAN01; genus SIAN01. The sequence goes on from CAYRQC010000714.1 coordinate 1,105, forward strand.
CGGGCGGTTCGCTCCCGCTGATCGTCACCGTGTTGCAACAGGTCGGGATCGACCCATCGATGCTTGCGATCATCCTCGGCGTCGACCGCCTGGTCGACATGGCGCGAACGGTGCCGAACGTGACCGGCGACCTCGCCTGTGCACTGTGGATCGCCCGAAGCGAGGGACCGGCCCGCAACCAGCGCTCAATCGGAGAGCAAGCATGACGCCATCACGATGTGTCGAGTGCGGAGGTGAGCTGGACGAGGGATTCGTGACCGACTATCACGCGATGGCATTCATGCTGCCCGCACGCTGGATCAAAGGAGCCCCTGAACGGTCCGCTCTCACCGGAACCAAGAAGAAGGGGAAGGTCGGGTTGGAAATCGTCGCCTATCGTTGTCGCCGGTGCGGCGTCATGCGGTTCGTTGCTCCCGTGCCAGGCAAGTAGGCAGGAGCGAGCGTGCTTCCCGCCATCGTCGTCACCTTGCCGTCTGCCGTGCGGTCGTTCTGTGGCGGCCGGTCGCAGCTCGAGTTCTGCGCGGCCGACGTCGGTGCGCTGCTTCGCGAGCTGGCGCGGCTCCATCCCGCCGTGCACGTCCGCCTGTGCGACGAGGGCGGGGCGCCGCGGCGCCACATCAATCTCTTCGTGAACGACGACCACATCGGCTCGCTGGCGGGTCTCGCGACCCTCTTGCGTCCGGGCGACGTCGTGACCATTCTTCCCGCCGTCTCTGGAGGATGAACCATGGCCGCTCGCATCGTGATCGCCGTCGGAACTCGCAAAGGGCTCTTCGTGGTCGAAGGCGCGACCGGCGCCAAGCGACTCGCCATCAAGGGCCCGTTCTTCAAGGGGCGCCCAGTGAACGCGGCCATGATCGACCGGCGTGGCGCACCGCGCGTCATCGCGGCACCGAGCTCCCCATGGTTCGGCACGACGATCGAGGTCTCGACCGACCTCGGGACCCGCTTCAAGCCGACCAAGTCGGCGCCCGCGTTCACGGAGAAGGATGGTCGCAAGCTGGCGAACATCTGGTCCCTCGCGCCCGGCGGCGGCAAGAAGGACCTCTGGTGCGGGATCGAGCCGGCGTCGCTCTTCCACAGCGACGATGGCAACGCGTGGGCGCCGGTCGCTGGGTTCAATGATCACCCGCACGCACGCACCTGGCATCCCGGCAATGGCGGCCTCTGTCTCCACACGATCCTGCCGCGCGGCGAGGCGCTCCACGTCGCTCTCTCGACTGGCGGCCACTACGCGAGCCGCGACCGCGCCGCGACCTTCACGGCGGAGAACAACGGCGTCGACGCCCACTTCCAGCCGAACCGCAATCCTGAGTACGGCCAGTGCGTCCACAAGATCGCCGGCCACCCGAGCACGCCCGATCGCCTCTACATGCAGAACCACGGCGGCTCCGAGGATGGCCAGAAGCTGAGCGTGCTGCGCAGTGACGACGGCGGCCGCTCGTGGCAGAGCATCGCGAAGGGGCTGCCGAGTGACTTCGGCTTCCCGATCGTCGTCCATCCGCACGATCCCGACACGCTCTGGGTCGTCCCGCTCGACACCGCGACGCGTACATGCCCTGAAGCGAAGCCGACCGTGTGGCGGAGCGAGGACGGCGGCGGCTCCTGGCAGCCGCTGCGCAGCGGCCTCCCGAAAAAGGAGGCGTGGTTCACGGTGCTGCGCGATTCGATGGATGCCGACGACGGCAAGCGACCGTCACTCTGGTTCGGCACGACGACCGGCCAGCTATGGCGCGGGCGCGACGGTGGCGACGAGTGGGAGTGCGTGGCCGCGTCGTTGCCGCCGATCACCTGCGTCAAAGCGGCGGTGGTGTGAGCCGAGCGCGGCTCTCGCTGCGAGTCGCGCCGCCGTTCGAGCTGAAGCTCGCTCTCTTCGGGCACGGTTGGATCGATCTGGCGCCGCATCGCTGGGATGAGGCGGCGGGCCGGTTTTCGACGGTGATCATGCCGGTGCCTGCACCGGTGAGTGCCGCGCGTGTCGCGCCGCAACCGCGTGCGCTCGATGTGGCGGTCACCGTGGCTGCCGGTTCATTGCGCGTGGCGATCACCGCCGACGGCTCTGCTGTGACGGTTGTGGAGCGCGCGGCCATACGTTCGGCGCTGCGGCGCATGCTGCGGCTCGATCACGACTTCCGGCCGTTCTGGACGCGCTGCGGTGACGATCCCGCCTTGCAGTGGGTCGCGCGCCGCGGCGGCGGCCGGCTGCTCGCAAGCGCCACGCTCTTCGAAGATCTCCTGAAGATGCTGCTCACGACCAACTGCTCGTGGGCGGCAACGCGCTTGATGACGCAGCGGTTGGTCGATGCGATCGGCGCGCGGGCGGCTTCGGGACGCGCGGCGTTTCCCGAAGCTGCGCGCTGCGCGGCCGAGCCGGAACGGTTCTGGCGCGACGTCGTGCGGGCGGGCTATCGCGCCGGCGCGGCACGCGAGCTCGCCCGTCGTTTCGCGCGCGGCGACGTCGTGGACGCCACCTTCGAGGACGCGGCACTGCCGACCGCCGAGCTGCGCCGCCGGCTGCTCGCACTGCACGGCTTCGGGCCGTACGCGGCCGGCCAGGCGCTGCGGCTGCTCGGCCGGCACGACGACCTTGCGCTCGACTCCTGGTGTCGCGGCCGCATTACCGCGCTGCTCGGCCGCCGCTGTCCACCGAGCGACCGCGCGATCGAGCGGCGCTACGCCCGCCATGGCGCCGATCGCGGGCTGGTGCTCTGGCTCGAGCTGACGGCGAGCTGGCATGGCGAAGGGCCGGTCGGCGCGCCGGTCCGGGACGAGGTGGTCGCAGCGCTCCGCACGGCGCCTTGCTAGTCTCCCGCCCCCGAAAAAAAACGGCGCGCGGCGCGATGCGGCTGCGCGGCGCCGAACGCTCCCGGCCGCACGATCCCCAAGAAGGAGATTCCATGAACTTGCGCACCCTCGCGCTCGCCGCACTGATCCCGGCGGGCCTCTTCCTCCGTCACGAGTACGCCGACGCCAAGATGGCGGCGTCGACCTCAGTCCAGGTCACACCCGATCTCGCCTTCTCGATCACTCACAACTCGATGCACTTCCGCCAGGACATCATCGACTGGGTCCAGAGTGGCCAGAGCAAGGGACGTTTCGGGTCGAACTCGTTCTATCGGTCGCTCGGCAGCGCCAAGGTGCCGGCAGCGATGACGCTCGGCGGCGCGGCGATCGGGGCGGGCGATTGGAAGCTCGCGGTGAAGATCCCGGGCGACGACGTGAAGAAGTACATCCTCGAGTTCAAGCAGGAGACGACGGTGGTGGACGTGGCGCTCGACATGCAGGGCGGCAACGATTCCGAGGACCACCTGCTGCTCGCCCTGACGCCGCGCGGTGGCGCGCTGTCGAAGGACTTCGAGCTCAAGGTTTTCTACGGCGACATGAAGGCGACGGTTGCCGGCAGCTTCGCGGCGACAGCAGCGGCCCCGAGCGCGGGGAAGTAAGCCGGAACGAGCCGCGGGCGGCGTGATGGCCTCCTCTTCACCGCCGCCCGCGCGTCCGCCCCCGACTTTCCCGCTCGGCCATGTCGTCATCGTCCTGGTCGAGCCGAATGAGCCCGGCAACGTCGGGGCGATCGCGCGCATCATGTGGAACTTCGGCGCGCGCGATCTGCGGATGGTCGTCGCCAGCGAACCGCGCCGCGCCGCACTGGTCGGCGGCGATGCCCGCGCGCGCTCCTGCCATGGCGAGCCGCTGCTCGACAGCGCGCGTTTCTTCGACGACTTGCGCACTGCGCTCGTCGGTACCGGCCGCGTCTTCGCCCTCAGTGCGCGTGTCGGCCGTTTTCGCCAGCCGCGCACCCTGCTCGCCGACGCCGCGCAGCGCATCGCGCGCGATCGCGAGCCGCCGCCCGCGCTGCTCTTCGGTCGCGAGGACAAGGGGCTGACCTCCGACGAGCTGCAACAGGCGAACGAGCTGATCACCATCCCGGCTCCGGGCGCCGACCCGGTGCTGAACCTCTCGCACGCGGTGGCGATCGCGCTCTGGGAAGTGGTGCGCGCAGCCGAGGCGTTCACGGAAGTGCCGCAATGGCGTCGGCCGGCGCGCACTGCCTCGGCGGAGGATCGTGCCGCGCTCCGCGACGACTGCGAGCAGACCCTCGAGCTGCTCGGGCTCGAGTCGGGGGCCCATGGCAACCTGCGTAGCCGGATCGTGCGGCGTTTCATGGACTTCTTCGACCGCGGCGGCAGCGAGCACGCCGACTGCGGGATGTTGCGCGGCTTCTTCGTCGGTTTCCGGCGCAAGCTCGGTCGCGTCGAGGGCGGCGCGCCGATGCAGTCGGCCATGGACAAAGACGACGCGGACGACGCGAGGCTCGATGAGGGCGACGCGCCGTCGCGACCACCTTGAAGATCCTCTTCATCGCGCCACCGCCGCCGGCACCGACGACCGGCAATGAGCGCAGCGTGCTGCGGCTCGCGGCCGGCCTCGACCGACGCGGACATGAAGTGCGGATCGTCGCGGCGCAACCGCTCGCAGGCGTCCGCGCGGCGTGCGAGGCGCTCGCGCCCGACGTCGTCCACGTCTACCACTCCGCGCTCGGCGCGACGGGGCTCGAGCTCGACGCTCGTGGTGGGTGCCCCGTTCGGATCCTGACCTTCGCGGGCAGCGATCTGCCCGGCCGTCCGCTCGCCGTCAATCACCACGCCAGGATCGCCGTCGAGGTCGCGAGCGCCGATGCCGCGATGGTCGCGTTCGACGAGCAACGCCAGGCCGTCGAGGCCGCGTGGCCGAGCCTGTGTGGCCGCGTCCACGTCATCGCCAAGGGGGTTGCCGCCCCCTCGGGCGACTTCCCGTTGCGCTCCCGTGCGTCGTTTCGCGGCGACGAGCGCGTGGCGCTGCTCCCGGCCGGCATCCGTCCGGTGAAGCGCAATCTCGATGCGATCACCTGGTTTGGCGACGTCGTCGCGGTCGAGCCACGGGCGCGGCTGGTTCTGCTCGGCGACGCGCTCGACGCCGACTACGCGAGCACCGTTCGCCGGCTGCTCGCAACCACCCCGTACGCCCTCTGGCTCGGCAGCGTGTCGCACGCCGAGATGGGGGGTGCGCTCCGAGCTGCCGACGTGGTCGTAAACGTCTCCGCCTACGAAGGTCAGGCCAACGCGCTGCTCGAAGCGATGGTGCTCGGCCGGCCGGTCGTCGCCTCCGCCGCACCGGGCAACCACGAGTGGCTACGCGATGGCGACAACGCGCTCGTCTTCCATGACGCCGCAGGCTTCGTGGCGCGCACGGCGCGTGCGCTGCGCCGCGAGCCCGACGTGGCGGCCATTTCGGCACGCGGTGCCGAGTACGTCGCGCGCCACCACGACCCCGAGCAGGAGATCGATCAGCTCCTCGCCCTCTACGCCTTCGCCGCCGCCGGGCGCGCGAAGACGAACTCGCAACCGTGACGCTGGGTGGTGTTGGGTGAGTTCCTCCCCAGATGGCCGCTATCATCCCGCCGCCTTCGGGGCGTAGCTCAGCTTGGTAGAGCGCTTGGTTTGGGACCAAGAGGCCGCAGGTTCAAATCCTGTCGCCCCGACCAGTTCGAAGGCATTCCTAAGTAGCGCCGAACCCTAGGTTTAGGGTGCCCGTCCACGGTGGGCGGTGCGGCCTGAAGGTCCGCCTGGAATCCGGTAACTACCGGATTTCGGGACCCGAAGGAGCATCGCATGGGTCGCCGCAAGAAGGACGCGCTGCCGAGCTACCGTCGCCACAAGCCGTCCGGGCAAGCCGTCGTCACGCTGGACGGCAAGGACATCTACCTCGGTCCCTGGCGCAGCAAGGACAGCAAGGTCGCCTACGAGCGGGCGATCGCCGAATGGCTCGCCTGCGGTCACGCGGCGCCGCTCACGGGCGCGACCGACGCCACCGTCGATGCGGTGCTCGTCGCCTTCTGGCGCCACGCGCAGCAGCACTACCGCAAGGACGAGCGGCCGACCTCCGAGGTTCGGCTCGTCCAGGACGCACTCGCCCCGGTCCATCGGCTGTACGGGACGACGCCGGCGCGCAGCTTCGGACCGGTCGCGCTCAAGGCAACACGGCAGTCGATGATCGGCGCCGGTTGGAGCCGCGGGGTCGTCAATCATGCGATCGGGCGGGTACGGCGAGCATTCCGATGGGGGGTCGAGAATGAGCTTGTCCCGGCAGGCGTCTACCACGGGCTCCAAGCCGTCTCCGGGTTGCAGCGGGGACGCTCGGAGGCGCGCGAGACGGAACCGGTGTTGCCAGTCTCCGAGGACCACGTCCGCGCCGTGCTGCCGCACCTTCAACCGCGAGTCGCGGCGATGGTCGAGCTGCAACTGGTCACGGGGATGCGACCGCACGAAGTCACGATCCTGCGGGCGCGCGACCTGACTACGTCCGTGACTCCGTGGGTCTACACGCCGGCGAGCCACAAGACCCAACACCACGGGCACGAGCGCAGGGTCTTCATCGGCCCGCGTGGCCAGGTGATCCTCAAGCCGTGGCTGAAGCCCGACCTGAGCGGCTACGTCTTCTCCCCGCGCGATGGCGAGGCCGAGCGCCACGCCGAACGAAAGGAGCAGCGGGTCTCGCCGATGACGCCGAGCCAGTCCCGCCGCCGCCCCAAGGCGCGCCCCGATGTCGCACCCGGTGAGTGCTACACCGTCGCGAGCTATCGGCACGCCATCGCTCGGGCGTGCGACGACGCCGGCGTCCCGCAATTCGCGCCCAACCGCCTGCGGCATGCAGCCGCGACACGCATCCGATCGAAGTACGGGCTTGAAGCCGCGCAGGTCTTGCTCGGCCACGCGAGCGCCGTCGTCACTCAGGTCTACGCCGAGCGCGACTTCGCGGAGGCGGCGAGGGTGGCGATGGTGGCCGGGTGATCGGCTCGCACCGACCGCGCAGCTAGCGTGTGAAGCCTGGGGCCGGCGAGAGCGCGTTCTTGGCAGAGACGCCCTTGCCGGCCCCGGACTACGGGAGTCGGGATCGTGGCATTCTCACCGTCCAAGAACAAGCCGGGCGAAACTCCAGACGCACCGAGTAGCTACCGCTCGCTCTACGTGATCGCCGATTGTCTCGCCATGCAATTGCTCAAGGTGCAGCAAGCGTACGACTCACTCCGGCCAGCCGTCGCACAATGGGACGAAGGCGTTGACCCGTTTCTGTTCCAACGCCCATTTCCGGATGAGCCGACGCAGAGCGGCTCGCAGCCGACCAACGTCGCGATACCGAGCGGCAAGATGTTCGTGTCGTCCGGATTGCGTTTCGAACGTCTCCTTCACGCGACCGGAGAGCTGCGCCGGCTACGCACGTCCGACGAAGGCAACACGCTGGTCGATCGTCTCGACTGGATCGGCGCTCGTGCCGGCGTCGCGGTCGAAGAACGTGCAACCGACACGGCAGTCCAGCGCAGCCTTCGTGCGATCCTCGCAGACTTGATCCCTCCTGCGCCCGCGCCAAGTAGTTTCGTCGAGGCGTTGGTGCGGCGTGTCGACCGCGCCTTGGCACTGATTCCACCCGTGAGCACCACGGAGAGCAGCGGAGATTGGCCGGCAGGACTTGAGGAGCCGTCATCGTCCGAGGCGTCCAGACGGTTTCGCGGAGTGTGGAGCGTTCTTGGCGGTGTTCTCGGCAGCTACGACGTTGAAGCGCTGCGCGTGAACATCGGGAAGGAGCGCGAGCGCGTCCTGGAAGCGATGAAGCGAGAGGAGCGGCCCCCGACACTTGCGCTCGTGCCCGCCAACGAGCCGACGCTGGCGCTTTGCGTGAACGTGGCTGAGCGGAGCGTCCTGCTCGGGGAAACCCGCTACGTCCTGACCAAGAAGACGATCCGCTTCCTCGTTGCGCTCGCACTCGTGCAGCCCGAATCGGTCTCTGGCACCAAGCTCGGCAAGCTGCTCGGCTTCGCCGTGTCGAGAATGAAGGAGACGATTCAGAAGCGAGCGCCCGCCGTTGCATCCCTCATTATCAAGGATGGTGCGACGTGCAGCAGCCGTCTCGCCCCGCACGTCCGGATGACCGCTACCGGCAACGCACTCACCGATGACGAGTCAAGCCGCGTCCGAGCGCTCGCGGGTCACGCCGGCGACTGACTCTCTGGTCTGCATGAAAACGTCACAAGACGTCAAAAGAGCGTCGCCGAGCCAATCGGTTCAATCCCTCTCCATCCGGCGCGCAGTGCGTCGGTCGAGGGCAACCGATGATCGACCTGAACGAATCACTCCTTTCGCTCCCTGAGACTGCCAAGCTGGTGCCCCGCCGGCGTGCGGGGCGAAAGGTCGCGACGTCGACGATCTACCGCTGGATCAACCGAGGGGTGGCCGGCATCCGCCTTGAGGCGCTCTCCGCTGGCGGGGGGCTGGTCACAAGCCGAGAGGCACTCGACCGCTTTTTCCGTGACGTTACGGCAGCTCGCCGGGCCGACCGGCTGCTCGCATCAGGGCCCCGCGTCACAGCGTCGGATGCCGCGGCGACGGTCGAGGCCGACCGAGTCTTCGGACCACGGGCGACGCAGCTACCCGTGGACAGAGCTGCGCCAGCCAATCATCAGGCTCCGCCATCCACTGCGATGCAATCATCGTAGGCGAGCTACCAGCGATGACTGCGGCTCGTGACGACAACGCGGTCTATCTCCGTGCCATCGACGCAGCACGAAACGAGGTAGCGGAGCGTCGACTACTAGCAAGTGTGCTGCTTGACGCTCGCGATTGTGAACGTCTCGATGAGGTTCACGCCGACCTCTTCTCTCGGGCCTTTACACGCACGATATGGGTGGCGATCCACGGCGTCCTACAACGCAATGAGGCCGTTGAGTCCGCCTTGGTCGGCCAGTTGCTCATCGGGCAAGTCGACCCTCTTGAGTACGCTCGGTTGCTCGACGAGGTGCCGTCGGCTGCAAACTTCCCGACCTACCTCGATGAGATGATCAAGGCGGCGGAGCGACGCACGCTCGTCGAGTCAGCGTGGAAGGTCCTTACGATCCATGCGAACGGCGGCTCCTTGGAGACGGCGCGGCATGTTCTTGAGGCGGCTCTCCGTGAGCCCAAGCAGCGCGAGGCGACCTTGGCGATCACCCGAATGTCCGAAGTCGAGACACGGTCGATCGACTTCCTCTGGCGGCATCGAATCGCACGCGCAGCGCTTTCGATCATCGGCGGTGACCCTGACCTTGGTAAGTCGACGATCACCTTCGACTTGATTGCGCGTGTGACGAGAGGAAGCGATTGGCCTGACGGCGCCATCAACACCAACGGGCCGGGATCGGCGGTTCTTCTCAGCATGGAGAATGTCCCTGAGCAGGTCGTCAAACCCCGGCTCGAAGCGGCCGGAGCCGACCTCGATCGCGTCCACCTCATCACCGGTGTCGTCATGCCGACCAAGCGCGACGCGGGCTTCGTGCGACCGCTCTCGTTGACGGATGACCTTCGATCTCTCGACGCCACACTGAAACGCCTCAAGGACGTGCAGCTCGTCGTCATCGACCCGCTCTCCTGCTATCTAGGAGCGACGGACAGCCACATCGATACCGACGTGCGAGCGCTCCTCGGGCCGCTCGATCTCCTCGCACGTGAGCGCCGGGTCGCTGTAGTCGCGGTGATGCATGCGAACAAGCGGCAGGACTCGCCGGCGATCTACCGGCTCGGCGGGAGCGTCGCCTTCGTCGCCGCCGCACGAGCAGTCTTTGGCGTCGCTCCCGATCCGAACGACCCGGCGCGTCGAGTGTTCGTGCCGATCAAGAACAACCTCAGCGGCGAACGGTCATCGATCGCCTACTCGCTCGTGCCCTGCTGTGTAGCTGGACTCGCAGATAAGGTGCCGAAGATCGAATGGCATGCCGGAACACTCCAGCTCAACCCGGACGACGTGTTTGGCAAGCAGGAGAGAGCGACGGGATCCAACGCCCGGCTCTCGGGAGCTGTGGACTGGCTCAGGGATCGGCTGAGCAGCGGACCGCAACCCGCAAAGGAGATCGAAGCGGCAGCGGGCGCGATCGGCATCAAGCGTAGGACGCTGGAGCGCGCGAAGGGTGGCATGGACGTGAAGTCGACGAAGACCGAAGCCGGGTGGCTTTGGTCGCTGCCCTGAACGCAAGACCGCCAAGATCGCCAGCGTTCTGCTCGCGGTGTCGCGTGGCGACGTTGGCGACCTTGCCGACGAAGTGAATCGCGGCTTAGGAGCCGATCGTCTCCGCTGGGACCGCGTCAGCACGTTCTCCGGCTTCGCCAGCCGTGCCGGCCGGCAGTGTGTCAGCGACCAAGCTGTCTTCGTCTGCCGCTCTTTGATCGCCGTCATCCTCGGCGTCCGGTTGTTCCGGTCCGCGCGCGACAAATCTTGCCATCAGCCGTGCCACGAACGGCGAACGATCCGGCCCGCCGCCGCGTTGGGCATGGAAGATTGTTCGCGCAAGGTCGACCGCGGCTCTGGCCGCAGAGGGATCGAGCACCCGTGCCAGGAGCCGCTTGAGGACGCCCTTCTCGAAGGCTCGGAGTTGCTCCTCGGTCTCGAAGTCGACCGGCAAGGGCTCTTCGACGTGGGCCAGCACCCGCTCGCGGCGGACACCCTTGCCGCGCGCCTTGTCCATCAGTGCGGTCACCTCCGGGCGCACGTCATGGAAGACGCAAAACCGGCTATCGCGCAGCGAGGGGGCCGCGCACAAGTGTCCAGCATGGGTGCGTGCGTGGCATCGCCGAGTTGCTTCCTCGGGGAGAACGGCCCGATCGGTCTCCATGACTCCCGAAGATAGCCGTACTACCACAAGGCAGCGAGGCGCTTACCCGACTGCTTCTTCAGTGGTTACCGAATCTCAAGCACCGCGCAATTGGTCCAAGCACCGTCCTTGTGCTTGCCGTAGAGCTTCGGGCCGATGAGGGCCTGGACGAGTACGTCGAGACCGATGAGCGAGGGATCGTTGTCGATGGCGACCGACACGTCCAAGCCGTCGAACGGCCAAGCGGGGATTACGAAGAACACGAGATAGGGGTAGATGCAGAGTGCGCCGTCATAGGGTCGAACCGGAATCGACACGGCAGGCGGGAGCCCGTAGATCGCGAACACACCATCCCCGGCATCGAAGTAGTAGTGGAACGTGACGGTTCCGCCCGGCGTCGCGTCGCCGTCGATCGTGATGGCGGGCGTGAAGATGAAGCCGGCGGGAAGGACGCCTTCGCCGTAGGAATTCGCGACGCCAACGTCAACCGCGCCGCTGTCAGACGCGGGCGCGTCGCACGTCAGGTCCGCATCGTCGAGCACGACGACATTGGTCGCGAATGATGCTCCGAGTCTCACGCTCACTGATCCGCCTACCGTGAAGCCATGACCTTGGATCGCGAGCGATTGCATCGAGTCGTAGCGAGCGCGCGGCGGCGTGACCGCAGTAACGATCGGTCGAGCGAGAAGTTCATCGGCGCCGATGTCCGCCGCGGCCCCAACGATCCGAGGGTCTCCGTCAACGTCCACGGCCGGAATCCCCGGCGCAGAGTTGTCACCCGAATCGATGCATGGCGAAGAAACCGTGAGGTGAAGATCGCCATTCGGAGAATCGACGAATAGCGGATCAGCGTCGATGTTCCCGTTGCCTTGCCAACCGCCTTGGACATCTGAGTGCTCGACAACAAACTGACCGGAACCATGACTCCCGAGTTGGTCAGTTCCATTGCCCCAAACGATCGAATTGCGCACGGTAACCGTCTTGAACACTGACAAGATCCCGCCGCCGGTGCCGGCAGAGTTTCCAAAGATGGTGCAGTTCGTCACGGTGATCGAAACGTCGTAGCACTGAATCCCGCCGCCGTTGCCCGACGCCGTGTTGCCGTAGATGAAGTCGTCGACCAATTC
>CAYRQC010000715.1:0-7187 GCA_964426265.1 uncultured Phycisphaerales bacterium
ATCGATCCGCCGTCGCCGCCGGCTCCCGCTCCGGCGGCTCCGGCAGCAGTTGCTGCGGCGGATGCGGCGCCGGCTCCTGCGGCGGCGCCAGTTGCGCCCGCGGCGCCGCCCAAACCGCTATCGCGGCTGGAGCAGCTGCGGCAAGAGGCGGAGCGCCGTGCGAAGCAGGGAGGGAGCCAGTGATGTTCGCATGGCTCGCTCCGGTGCTCATGTGGGTTGGCAGAGAGGGACTCGGCGAGGTCGTCGGTGATGGGGCAGTGCCGAAAGCAGAGGTCGCAGCGCCGCGGGCGAAGGTGCTGGCTCGGCTCGCGGTCTTTCCGAGCGCGCTCGCGCTCCGCGGCGCGACCGATGCGCAGAGCTTCATCGTGCAGGCGACCTGGGACGACGGCACCACCTCCGACGTGACGGCGGCCGCGCATGCAGTCCTCGCCGACGGTGCGCTCGCGCGGCTCGACGGAGCGTCGGCGACGCCACTCGTGACACCACTGGCCGATGGCGCGACCGAGCTTTGCGTTGAGCACGCCGGACAGAGCGTGCGAGTACCCGTCGCGATCGACCATGCCGGCGAGACGCGCCCGGTGAGCTTCCGGCTCGACGTGATGCCGGTGCTTACCAAGGCGGGTTGCAACAGCGGAACCTGCCACGGATCGGCGCAAGGGCAGGATGGCTTCCGGTTGTCGCTCTTCGGTTTCGATCCCGAAGGCGACCACTTTCGCATCACGAGCCAGCTCGCGACGCGGCGCATCAACCTCGCGCTGCCGGCGGAGAGCCTCTTCGTGGAGAAGGCGCTCGGTCTCGTGCCGCACACCGGCGGCAGCCGCTTCGAGCCGGAGAGCGAGCCGCACCGGACGCTGCTGCGCTGGCTCGACGCTGCGGTGCCGAACGACCTCCCCGAGGTCGCAAGGCCGATCGGCGTCGAGCTCTTCCCGCCGCGCACGATCCTGGAAGGAGTCGGGACGACGCAACAGTTGACGGCGCTCGCCCACTACTCCGACGGCAGCGATCGCGACGTGACGCCGCTCTGTGTCTTCTTCAGCAGCGCCGACAGCAGCGCGGCGGTGTCGCCCGGCGGGCTCGTCAAGTCGGGACAGCGCGGCGAGGCGTTCGTGATGGCGCGCTTCGCGACGTTCACCGTCGGCGTGCCGGTGATCGTGCTGCCCGCCGACCTCGCCTATCAGCGGCCCGCGCTTCCCGAGCGCAACGCGATCGACACGCTGGTCGATGCCAAGCTCGATCGGCTGCGCATCCTCCCGTCCGACGTCGGTGACGACGCGACCTTCCTGCGGCGCGCGTGGCTCGACGTCGTCGGCCTCGTCCCGCCGCGCGAAGAGGTGGAGCGTTTCCTCGCCGACGGCCATCCGGCCAGGCGCGAGCAGCTGGTCGACCAGCTCCTCGGTCGCAAGGAGTTCTCCGAGCTCTGGGTGATGAAGTGGGCCGAGCTGCTGCAGATGCGGACCGACGACAACAGCCGCGTTCCCTACAAGTCGACGCTGCTCTACTTCCACTGGCTCGAGGACCAGATCGCGCGCAACGTGCCGTTCGATCAGGTGGTGCGCGAGCTGCTCTCGTCGAGCGGCGGCACCTTCAAGGTCCCGGCCACCAACTTCTTCCAGGTCGAGCGCGACACGCAGAAGCTCGCCGAGAACGTCGCGCAGGTCTTCCTCGGGATGCGCATCCAGTGCGCGCAATGTCACAACCATCCGTTCGACCGCTGGACGATGGACGACTACTACGGCTTTGCCGCCTTCTTCGCGCAGGTCGGCCGCAAGAACGGAGAGGACCCGCGCGAGACGATCATCTTCGACCAGCGTGCCGGCGAGGTGACCCACCCGGTCGGCGGCCGTGTGATGGCGCCCAAGCTCCTCGGCGGCGCGACGCCCGACGTGAGCAGCCAAGACCGCCGCCGGGTGCTGGCCGATTGGCTCACCTCGGCCGACAACCCGTGGTTCGCGCGGAACCTGGTCAACATCGTCTGGGCCCACTTCTTCGGTGTCGGCATCACCGAGCCGGTCGACGACGCGCGCGTCAGCAATCCGCCGAGCAACCCCGAGTTGCTCGAGGACCTCGCGCGCCGCTTCGTCGCCAACCACTACGACTTCAAGCAGTTGGTCCGCGAGATCTGCACCTCGCGCACCTATCAGCTCGCGACGGCAACGAACGCCACCAACGGGCTCGACGAGCGCAACTTCTCGCACGCCACCGTCCGGCGCGTGCGCGCCGAGGTGCTGCTCGACGTCATCAGCGCGGTGACCGAGACGCCGAACAAGTTCCCCGGCCTGCCGCTCGGCGCGCGCGCGGTGCAGATCGCCGACGGCAACGTCAGCTCCTACTTCCTCGACACCTTCGGGCGCGCGTCGCGGGCGACCGTCTGCTCGTGCGAAGTGAAGATGGAGCCGAATCTCTCGCAGGCGCTCCATCTGCTGAACGGCGACGCCACGACGCAGCGGATCAAGGACGGCGAGGTGGTGAAGAAGCTGCTCGCGGCGGGGCGGAGCGCGACGGAGATCGTCAGCGAGCTCTACCTGCGCTGCCTGGCGCGGCCGCCGTCCTGCGACGAGCTCGCACGCGTCACGTCGCAGTTGCCCGGGCCGACGACCGATGCCGCGGGCGCGGTCGTGGCGCCAGACGCCGCGGCGTTGGAGCAGTCGCTCGAGGACGTGTTCTGGGCGTTGCTCAACTCCAAGGAATTCATGTTCAACCACTGACGCGAGTGAGCACAGGAGATGGAAGCAGGACATGGAGCGCAGCGGTAGGCGAGCGAGACCAGGAAAGGGAGCACACGCTGTGCTGGCGTTTTCACCGACGTCCGTGATTGCGGCGACGGCCTTCACGTTCTGCGCTCCAGCCGCAGTGTGCGCCCAGGAGAAGGTCACCTACGACGACGACATCCAGCGGCTGGTCATGCAGAACTGTGGCAAATGCCACGGTTCCGAACGGATGAAGGCGTCGCTCGATCTCACGACCTACGCCGGCGTGATGAAGGGATCGAGTGGCGGACCGGTCGTGCAATCGGGCGCGCCGGACGAGAGCGTGATCTACCTCGCGGTGACGCACCAGCGCGAGCCGACGATGCCGCCCGGCAACGGCAAGATCGCCGACGCGACGATCGCGAAGCTGCGGCAATGGATCGAGGGCGGGCTGCTCGAGAACAGTGGTAGTCAGGCGAAGGCGAGGAAGAAGAGCGGCTTCGATTTGAAGGCGGCGCCGGTGAGCGCGGGGCGGCCGGCGGAACCGCTGCCACTGCCGGTGCACCTCCCGCTCGAGCCGGCGACGGTCACGGCACGGCCGGGCGCGGTCATGGCGCTCGCCGCGAACCCGTGGTCGAGCTTGCTCGCGCTTGGCGGACAAAAACAGATCCTGCTCTACGACGCGCGATCGCTCGAGCCGATCGGCGTGCTGCCGTTCCAGGAGGGGCTGGCGAATGCGCTCAGCTTCAGTCGGGACGGTCGGCTGCTGGTGGCCGGTGGTGGACACGCCGGAGCGTCGGGTCGAGTCGTCGTCTGGGATCTCGCAAGCGGACGGCGGTTGATCGAGGCGGGCGACGAGACCGACGCCGTGTTGGCCGCCGATCTCTCCGCCGATCGCACGCGCGTGGCGCTTGGCGGGTCCGACCGCGTCGTGAAGTTGATCGCGACCGACAGTGGCGTGACCGTCCACACCCTGCGCAAGCACACCGACTGGATCACTGCCGCCGGCTTCAGCCCCGATGGCGTGCTGCTCGCGAGCGGCGATCGCAATGGAGGGCTCGTCGTTTGGGAGACCTTCGCGGGCCGCGAGATGCACACGCTCACCGGCCACACCGGCGCGATCACCGGTGTCGCTTGGCGCGACGACTCGAACGTCCTCGCGTCTGTGAGCGAGGACGGCACGGTGCGCCTGTGGGAGATGTTCGAAGGCAAGGCGGTGAAAAGCTGGCCGGCACACGCGGGCGGCGCGCTCGCGGTCGCCTTCGCGCACGATGGGCGACTCGCAACGGCGGGGCGCGACAAGGTGGTGAAGCTCTGGAGCGCGGACGGACAGGCGCTGAAGAACTTCGAGCCGATGGCCGACCTGGCGCTCGAAGTGGCGTTCGACGACGAGGGGACGCGCGTCATCGGCGGCGATGCACAGGGCAATGTCGTCGTTTGGAATGCGGCGGATGGAGCGCGGCTCGGAAGCCTCGTGTTGAACCCGCCGCGGATCGCCGACCGTTTGACGGTGGCGCGGCAGCGGCTGGTGGAGCGCAGTGCGGAAGCAGACGCGGCTGCGCAACGGCTCGCCGCCGCGGAAGGGCCGGCCGCCGAGCCGCTCGCGAAGCTTGCCGACGCGCGAACCGGTGAGGCGATCGCCAGCCAAGCCGTCACCGCGGCCGAGGCCGCGCTGCAGACTGCGCGCGCGGCGGCTGAAGCTGCCGCGGCAGCGTTGACCGCCGCCGCACAGGAGCTCGAAGCGCGCCGGGTCGAAGCGGAGGCGCGCGCGCAGGCGATCGCCGCAGCCGAGGCAGAATCGGCCACTGCGACCACGGCGCTCGAACGTGCGGTGCGTGCCGTCGGTGATCGGCGCGCGTTGGCGCAGCGGCTCGAGGAGGCCGCCGCCGCCGCCGCCGCGGTCGCCGAGACCGCTCCGGAGGACGCCGCGCTCCACGAAGCGGCCGCCCGAGCGGCGGAGGCGGTCGTCCAGGGCCACGCTTCCCTCGCCACTGCCGAGCAGGCTCGAACCACCTTGGATGAGCGAACCGTGGCGCTCGCGCAGACGCTCGTCACCGCCCGCGCCGCGGCGGCGGAAGGGGCGAGCGCCATCGGTGCCGCGACCACCCGCCGCGACGAGCAGTCGGCGCGCAACGCTGCCGAGGCGCAGCGGCAGTCGTTGGCCGAGGCGGCGCTCGCCGCGGCGCGGGGGGAGCTCGAGCAGCGCGGGGCGCTCGTCGCGCCGCTCGCCGAAGCGGCGCACACGTTCGAGTCAACACTTGCCGAGGCGCGCGCCGCTGCGACCGCCGCCGACCAGGCTCGGGCGGCCGCTCGCCACGAGGTGGTTCGTTGGGAAGCGGCCGAGCAGGACGTCCAGATCGCGGCTGCGCGAATCGAGCTGGCGAGCGCCGAGGAGCAGCGCGAAACGCGGCGGGGTGCGGTTGCAGAAGCGACGGCGGCGAACGATGCGGCGGCGGCCAAGGTCGCCGCGGAAGAAGCGCAGCTCGCCGCCTCTCCGCAGACCCGTCAGCAACTGGAGCAGGCAACTGCGGCAGCGCGGCTCGCAGTCGATTCGGCCAACAGTGCCGTCGAAGCTGCCCGCGCCGCCGCCGACGAGAAGCGCCGCTTCGCTGCCGTGGTGGAAGCGCTACGAGCCGACCTCGTCGCTCGCGCGGAGAAGGACCCAACGAGCGCCACGCTCGGCCAAGCCGCCACCAAGATGGGAGAGGTGCTCGAATCGTTGCGCGCCGATCTCCAGCGAGCCGATGAAACGATCAGTCAGCGGGGCGCGATCGCAGCCGAGGCCGTAGCGATGGTCGACCAGACACTCGCCGCCATCGACGCTCACGATCGTGCGATGGCTCTCCTTCCGGCCACCATCGAGACCCTGCGAGCTGCCGCCGCAGCGACCGCTTCAACGAAAGCCGCCGCCGAGGCCGAGTTGGCCGCCGCCGAACAGCTCTGTGCCGACATCACCCAACGAATCGCGACTCTGGAGCGCGACCGCGACGCTCACCTCGCGGCGGATTGAGACGATCGCTTCGCGACGGAGCGAGCCAATGCCGGCGCGTTAATGCCGGCGAACTGATCGCGGTGATCTGATCCCCCTCGCGTTGCCAGGCCACCCCACCTCAGAGCAAGATCGCTGCGAACACCAACACCGCGATTGCGACCGCCGTCGCCGTCTCGCGCAACATCACGAACTGGATCATGCCCCTATTCGTAGTGGTCATCGTCGTCTCTCCCTACCAGGAATCGCGCGAACGATTCACGGACGACGAAGTAAAGCGAACGAACAGCGAACGTCAAGCCTGCAGTTCCATTGGAGTTGAAATCGTTGGTGAAGAGAGACACCGTGCGCGCTGCCGTCGATACGCTTGACCCAGTCGAAGTTCGGCAAGAGCACACCCGACCGTGCAACCGAAAAACGTGCAACTGGCGCATCGAGACCATCGCGGCCCGACGACGAAGCTCCCCATCTGCTTCCTCGCGTCGGACTTCGACGTGCCGATGAACGTGGGGAGCATCTTCCGGATCGCCGATGCCTTGGGGGTGGAGCGGATCTACCTCACCGGCACTTCGGTCGTCCCGCCGAACAGCAAGATCACGAAGACGTCGAGATCGACGGAAAAGCATGTACCGCACGTCCATCGGGAGACGGCACTCGAAGTCGTGCAGGAGCTGAAACGCGAGGGCTACAAAATCGTGAGCCTGGAGATCACGACGGCAAGCATCGACATCCGGGACCTGCCATTGTCGAGCACCGAGAAGATCTGCTTGATCCTCGGCTCCGAGAACACCGGAGTGCAACAGGAGCTCCTGGACGCATCCGACTACACCGTCCACATTCCCATGCTCGGCCAGAACTCATCCATGAATGTGGCGACCGCTTGTGCCATCGCCACCTTCGAGATCATGAAGGGGAGGCGCCATGGACAGCAAGGCGACGACCGCGAAGGAAACGTACAAGAAGGGGACCGACGAAGTGAACTATGTCGTCTACAAGAGCACGACCGGTAGCGGCAATGACGAAGTCCTGCAACACAAGGTCCTCGGCACCAACGAGACGGCCCATGTCACGCTCCACCCTGACGGGACGGTCAACTTCCGGGTCGAGAGAAGTCGGGAGCCCCTGGCGACCATCGTCAGGACGGGATTGATCGGCTACCTGCCGACGCCTTCACAGCGGGTGAAGGACTTCCTGGCCAAGGTCAAGCCGAAGATCGGGATGGTTTAGACGGTGGGATGCAGCGGTCTGGTTGGTGAACCATCGGATCGGACTGTCGGCGCCAGTCTCGGTGCATTTGCCGCCGCCATCTTCGATGATCGCTCCGCGGCCTTGCGCATCTGCTCTGCGCGCAGCCGGCTCAGCACGATGCGCAGCTCCTTGCGGAGTGCCTTGTCGAGAGTGAGTGGAGTGTCCAGCTTCAGTTAGGAGTTGGAAAAAAATAAACTAAACATCTGAGTGCGACTAGCCGATAGGTACTGTATGAAGACAGCCCAAGGCTTGCAAGCCAAGAT
>CAYRQC010000716.1:0-4129 GCA_964426265.1 uncultured Phycisphaerales bacterium
CCGGACGCGCGGCGGCGGCGGTGGCAGCGCACGTCCAGAGCGTCGAACCGGCTGCGATCGCCGTCCATCTCGATGGCGACCACGCCGCGGCGCGCGCGGCGCGCGACGCTTCGCCGATCTCGCCCGCGATCGTGCGTTGCGTTCACGAGGCGGGACCGCACGCCAGCCGGACGCGGCGCCTGCTACGCGACAGCGAGCTCCTGGTCACGCCGACCCACGGCCTGGCGCGCGACCTCGAGCGCGAGCTCGCACTGCCCCGCTTCGAGGTCGGCGTGCTCGAGACGAGTGTCGATCGCCGGCGCTTCGTCTTCTCCGCCGAGCGGCGCGCGCGCGGCCGGACGCGCCTCGCGCTGCGCGACGACGAGCTCGTCTTCGGCATCGTCGCACGCATCCAATCGCATCGCCGTTTCGAGCTGCTCCTGGAGGCGTGGGCGCGACTGCGACAACGAGGAGCGCCGCCGCGACTGCTGCTGCTCGGGCGCGGGACACACGAGGAGGAGCTCGCCCGTGCACCGATTCGGCGGCTCGGGCTCGAGGCAAGCGTGCTGATGCCCGGCTACCAAGAAGGCGAGCCGTACGTCGATGCGCTCGCCGCGTGCGATGCCGGGCTCTTCCTGGTGCCGGGTACCGACGTCTCGTGCCGCGCCTTGCGCGAGTGGATGGCGATGGGACGACCGGTGATCGCAACGCGCCGGCCGCCGCTGCCCGAGCTCATCGACGATGGCGTCGATGGCTGGCTGGTCGACGAGAATGCGGCGGCACTCGCGGACGCCGTCACCGCGTGCGCGGCGCCGTCGCGGCTCGAACAGGCGGGAGCTCACGCGGCCGAGAAGGCGGCGACGCGTTTCGATCCGGAGCGCGTCGCAGAGCAGTCGCGCCTGCTGCTGCGGATGGCGACGCTCGCGGTACCCGGCGTGATCGCGCACGTTCGCACGCCGGTGGCGGCAACGATGGCAACCACGGCAACGACGGAGACAACGAGAACAACGACGTCGCCAACCACGGCCATCGTCGCCGCGGTGCGGCCGGGGCGGCTCGACGCCGTCACGGACTGGGCGCGTCGCGAAGGTACGCCGATCGACTCCATCGTCGCCTTCCATCCCGGGCGAAGCCGCGACGCCGTGATCGATCTCATCACGCTGGTCCGAGCCAAGCGGCCGCGGCTCGTGCTGCTCGAGCCCCATGCCGAGTGGGATGCGAGCGTGGCGGAGGAGCTGCGCCGCGCCGCACCCGAGACGATCGTGCTGCTCGAACGCGGCGCGCGAAACGACAGCATCGGCGCGCTCGCGAACCGCTTTCCGCAGTTCGAGCGCTGACTGCAAACGGCCACCTCGCGTTCGAATCAGCGCGCACAGCCACCCGCTTATTCACGCGCCGATCGACGCCACCTGGATCACGGCGTCGCATGCGACCGCGCGCGCTTCGCCGATCTCGCCGAGCCCCTCGGCGGTCTTCGCCTTGATCGAGACGGCGTCGCGCGCCACCCCAAGCAGCTCGGCGAGCCGCGCGGTGAGTGACTCGCGAAACGGTGCGAGCTTCGGCCGCTCGAGCCTGACCACCACGTCGACCTGGACCGGTGCGTAGCCGCGACCGCGCACGAGCGCCACCGCATGCCGCAGGAAGTCGGCCGAGTCGCGGCCACGGTTCTCATCGGCACCATCGGAGAAGTGCTGCCCGAGATCACCGAGTGCCAGCGCGCCGAGCAGCGCATCGGTCACGGCGTGCAGCAGCACGTCACCGTCGCTGTGACCGATCGCATGTACCTCGCCGGGCACGTCGATACCACCGAGCCGCAATGGCCCGCCCGCCGCGAGACGGTGCAGATCGTGACCCAGCCCGATGCGAGCACCGCGCATGAACCTCTCCCCCGCCAGACGAGCCGCCAGCTCGAGATCGGCCGGCAGCGTGATCTTCACGTTGGCTGCCTCGCCGGCCACCCAACCCACCGGTTCGCCCAGCGCCTCGACGAGCATCGCATCGTCGGTGATGGTCGCCGAGTCGGCCGGCCGGGCGTGCGCACGCAGGAGCAACTCGCGCCGGAATCCCTGTGGCGTTTGCACGGCGAACAGGTCGCGGCGCGAGACGGTCTCGCTGCGGCCGTCGGACCGGCGGCGCCGCAGCGTGTCGACGACTGCAAGGGCCGGGACGACCGCGCCTTGCGTTCGCACCGCATCGGCCACCGCGCGGAAGAGTGCCGCCGTCGCGAGCGGTCGCGCCGCGTCGTGGACCAGCACGATCTCGGGACCCGCGCTCGCGAGCGCCGTGAGACCGCAGCAGACCGAATCGCGTCGCTCTGCGCCTCCGACGACGACCTGCGTCCGTGTGGCCAGTGCTGGTGCGACCCGCGCCACCAGGTCGCGCGCCCGCCCGAGATCCTCGTCGCGGACGACCAGCGCGACCGCCAGCAGATCTTCCAGCCCGGCCACAGTCCGCAGTGAACGCGCCAGCAGCGGCTCACCCATGAGATCGAGCCAGACCTTCGGGGTCGCGCCCCCCATTCGTGACGAACGGCCCGCCGCCACCAGGATCACGCCGAGATCACGTCGCGTCGTCGTCATCCTCCCAGTCTTACAATCCGCCGTGATGGATGAGACGCGCGGCCATCGAGTACTCGGCATCGATCCCGGGACCCACCGGGTCGGGTTTGCGCTGCTCGAGGCCGGGGCGCGACGCCGCCTGATCGCGAGCGGTGTCGTCACCGTACCGGCCGCCTGGGAGCCGGAGCGCCGGCTGGGGCGGATCCACACCGAGCTCGCGGCCCTGATCGACCGCCACCAGCCCGACTGCATCGCGCTCGAATCGTCCTTCTTCGGGAAGAACGTCCTCTCGATGCTCCGACTCGGTGAGGCGCGTGGCTGCGTGCTTGCGCTCGCGGGAGTCCGCGGCTTGACGGTCTCCGACTACCCGCCGGCCACGGTCAAGAAGGCGGTCACGGGGAACGGTGGCGCGTCCAAGCGGCAGCTAGCGCGGGTGCTGGCGGCGCTGCTCCCGGAGCTCGGCTCGGCGGAGGCAATCGAGCGCCTCGACGAGACCGATGCCATCGGGATCGCCTGGTGCCACTTCGAGCAAGAACGCGTCACCGCGCGCAAGGCCCTCGTCGCGAAAGCCGTTGCGGCGGCGCGCGAAACTCGCTGACGGCCGGAGAAAAAGTCGCCGGAAAACAAGACAGCCCGCCTTGCGGCGGGCTGAGGAACTTCAAAAAAATCATCCGGTCAAGGGTTCTCGGGAAAAGGGGAAGAAGAAGGAATGATTTGGAGGTTTTACGTGCTTGCACACAACCCTGGCCGGATGACTTTTTGTTCTGATTTGTTCCGGTCGTCCTGTCCTGGTCCGATCGTTGGTCGCGGTTCACTGATCTGTTGCTGCACTCGTACCGCGACTTGGTCCGCTGTCTAAATTCTGTTCGTATCTTCTTGGATTTCCGTTCTGTTCTTGTGCTGATCCGGTGTCTTGTGCCTCGGTACGTCGCTGCTCGTACTTCTGGGGACCCACCTTCAAGGGCGCTCAGGCTCTTGGAGCAACCAGCGCGAGCTGACTCGTCACCTCACCCTTGCCGCCCCGTCTGAACGCGTGTTTTTATAGGTGCTTGGAACCCGGTCGCAAGGACGCTGGATTCTTCATGCGAACTAAATACGAATATCCACCGGGGCCTCGGGGAGCGCTACGTACTAATCCCTATCGGCGCCGAGAGCATTGAGGCTCCGCGCCGGGGGGATATAAAGTCGCCCCTCCCAACGTCTGGGGTAGCACAGCCGAACATCGGCGGGGTAGCTCAATTGGTTAGAGCGGCGGATTCATAACCCGCAGGTAACCGGTTCAACTCCGGTCCCCGCTACCACTTGCGACGGCTGCGGTGCCAGATCACGCCCACCCTGTGACCGACTCAACCCGTCGCCGACTCAATCAGTGGCGCTCGACGGGATTGGGCTTCTCCGCCCAACGCGGGTCTCGGTAGACGCCGC
This sequence comes from uncultured Phycisphaerales bacterium, assembly GCA_964426265.1. Lineage (GTDB taxonomy): Bacteria > Planctomycetota > B15-G4 > B15-G4 > SIAN01 > SIAN01. Next base: position 3,963 of record CAYRQC010000716.1, read on the forward strand.
CGACCGGCGGTGCGATCTCGGCCATGCCGTCCCACCGGCGGTAGGTTCGGCGCACCCAATCGAGCCGCACCTTCAGTTGCTCGATCGGCTTGAGCAGCTTGGTCAAGTTCCAGACGAAGTCTTCGCGGCGACGCCCAACGACCTCGTAGTCGGTCGACATCACGATC
>CAYRQC010000717.1:0-6393 GCA_964426265.1 uncultured Phycisphaerales bacterium
ATTCCCGAAGTGGCGCGCGAAGGCGACGAAGTTGAGCGCCGCCGCGTTGAGGATCAGCTCGGCACCCATCAGCACGTAGATCGCGTTGCGGCGCGTCACCATGGTGAAGACGCCGAGCACGAACATCGCGGCGCCGATGAAGACGTAGCCGGCGAGGTGATCCATCTCAGCTCTCCCTTCGGCGGCGGGCGAGGTAGACCGCACCGACCAGCGCGGCGAGCAGGACGAGCGACGCCAGCTCGAACGGGATCAGGTACTGGTCGCGGGTGAGGAAGGCGCGCCCGATCGCGTCGGTCGTCGGGAGCGGCGCGGCGAGCGCGGGCGCCGGCTTCAACACCGCTTCCAACCCCGTCCACGCCAAGTTCAGCATCACGCCGATCGGGACCGCTACCAGGAGCCCCGGAAAGAGCAGTGAAGAGAGCGTCCACTTGGTGGCATCGCGCGGCGTCAGCATGATCCCGTAGATGAAGAGGATCGTGATGCCGCCCACGTAGACCAGGAGCTGCACGCCGCCAAGGAAGTCGGCGCCGAGCCCCCAGTAGAGACCGGCCACGCCGATCAGCGCGAGCACCAGCGCGAACGCCGAGTGGACGAGCTTGGGGCTGAGCGCCACCAGCAGCGCCCCGGCCAGGGCACAGCTACCGAAGAACCAAAAACTGGATGAAGCCAACGCAAGCTCTCCTGAGGTCACCGTGCCGCACACTCCGGCGCGAGGACGTCGAGCTTCACTGAATTGAGGGTCGCGGGATCAGAGTCAGGTGGTCGCGGTCAGGTGGTTCGGAGTCCGGTGAGCGGGATCAGACTGCGGTGGGAGGGGCGGCCGGGGGCGACGGCGGTTTGGGAGCCGCCGGTGCTTCCGGTGCTGTCGGTGCTGGGGCTACGGTCGCGGTCGGTTTTGCTGTGGCTGCGGCTGCCGGCGGCGTGGCGGGCGCGGCTGGCGGCTTGGCCGCGGCCGGTGGCGTCGTGATGCCCGCCGCGCGATCGGAGACGACCTTCTCGACCGCCTTCTGATCGCCCTCGGAGAGCCCCACATAGGTGAGCAGGTCGAGGTTCAGCGTCGCACGGTCGTCGGTGATCAGCGCGAACTTCGCCGAGCCGTCGCGCCGATCCATGTGGATGCAGTCTTTCGGGCAGACCTCGATGCAGAGGTTGCAAAAAAGGCACTTGTTGTAGTCGACCGAGAACTGCGTCCACGAGAGGAACTTCTTCTCGACGCGGTCGGCCTTCATCTCGATGCAGTCGACCGGGCAGATGCGGGCGCACTGGAAGCAGTAGATGCAGGTCTCTTCGTCGAGCGTGTGGAAGCCGCGGTACCCCTTCGGAAGCGGCATCAGCTCCTCGGGGTAGCAGACCGTCGTCTCCGGCCGGCGCAGGTTCCTGAAGGTGATCTGCATCCCCTTCACCGTCGTCTTGACGCTGTCGACGATGTTGCGCATGTAGCTCAGCATGGGGTCACTCCGTGGCGAGCCGGCATCAGAAGAGCCCTGGGAGGTAGCGAACCCCCCAATGCATGTAGAGGGCCATCATCAGCAGCGCAAAGAGCGAGATCGGGATCAGGTACTTGTAACCCATCACCATCACCTGATCGACGCGCAGCCGCGGCAGCGTCCAACGCAGCCAGATCTGCACCCAGAGCAGGCCGATGCACTTCGCGAGGAAGATGCCGAGGAAGACGAGGTTGCCGAAGAAGCCGCCCATGTGGAGGCTCACGAACGGCAACGGCTGCCAGCCGCCGAGGAAGACCAGCGCAGCGACCGCCGAGACGACGAACATCATCCCGTACTCTTCGAGGAAGAAGAACGAGAAGCGCAGCCCCGAGTACTCGGTGTGGAAGCCGGAGACCAGCTCCGACTCGGCTTCCGGCAGGTCGAACGGCGCCCGCTTGCACTCGGCGAGCGACGCAATGTAGTAGACGATGAACGCGAGGAACGTCCACGGGCTGTAGAAGGCGAGCCATCCCTTGCCCGAGAAGTAGAGCAGCCCCTCGGTGTCGACCACGCCGTCGGTCGGCAGACACTGGAAGCCGACGATCGACTTCAAGTTGAGGCTTCCGGTGACGAGCACCGGGACCATCAGCGCGAGCGCGCTCGGGATCTCGTACGAGACGAGCTGCGCCGCCTCGCGCATGGCGCCGTAGAGCGACCACTTGTTGTTCGACGACCAGCCGGCCATCAGCACGCCGATGACGCCGATCGCCGTGATCGCGATGACGAAGAAAAGGCCGAGGTCGATGTCGGCGACGTTGACCGCCGGCGTGAAAGGCAGCGCGGCGAACGCGGCGAACGCACCGCAGAAGGCGATCGCCGGGGCGAGCGCGAAGAGGAAACGATCGGCGTCCTTCGGGATCAGGTCTTCCTTGAAGGCGAGCTTCAGCCCGTCGGCGAGCGATTGCAGCAAGCCGTACGGCCCGACGTAGATCGGCCCGAGCCGCGCCTGGAAATCGGCCGACGCCTTGCGCTCGAGCCAGACGGCGAACATCGCCCAGACCGAGATGAAGGCGACCACCGCGAGGACCGACAGCACCATCGAGAACGCGAAGGCGGAGCCGGTGGCCCAGTGCCACGCCCCGACGATCCACGGAACCAGTGAGTCCACTCTTCGCCCTCTTCGCCCAGCAGTCCGGTTCAACGCTCAGCGTTCAGCGATCCACATCACCCACTTCGAAGGGAACTACCCTACCGGTCGACCTCACCGAGCACGATGTCGATCGAGCCGATGATCGCCACCGCGTCGGCCAGCATGGTGCCACGCAACAGCGTCTCGAGGATCGAGAGGCTGCAGAAGCTCGGCGCCCGGATGCGGCTGCGGTAGCTGCAAGAGCCGCCGTCGGAGATCAGGTAGTAGCCGAGCTCGCCGCGCGGGTTCTCGATCCCGAAGTAGCCCTCGCCCGGCTTGCTCTTGAAGGCGAGGTGGCGCACGTTCTTCGCCATGATCTCGCCGCCCTGGGGCATCGTCTGGATCGCCTCGCGGACGATCTTGGCGCTCTCGCGCATCTCGAGGATGCGCACCCAGTAGCGATCCCAACAATCCCCGACCGTGCCCTTGATCCCGGTGCCGACCGGGATGTCGAACTTGAAGCGGTCGTAGAGCAGATAGGGTTGCGCGCGCCGCAGGTCGTAGCGCAGGCCGGAGCCGCGCAGGTTGGGGCCGGTGAGCCCGTACTGGATCGCCAGGTCGACCGGGATCACGCCGACGTTCGCGGTGCGCTGCACGAAGATGTGGTTGTGCGTGAGCAGGTCGTCGAACTCGTCGAGCCGCGACTCGAAGAGATCGAGGAACTTGTTGATGTCCTCGATCCAGCCGGCCGGCGTGTCGCGCATCACGCCGCCGATGCGGATGAAGTTGTAGGTGAGCCGCGCGCCGCAGATCCACTCGAGCAGGCGCAGGATCTCCTCGCGCTCGCGGAAGGCGTAGAAGAACGGCGTGAACGCGCCGAGGTCGAGCCCATAGGTGCCGACCGCCATCAGGTGCGAAGCGATCCGGTTGAGCTCGACCGCGATCGTGCGGATGTACTGCGCCCGCTCCGGCACTTCGACCTCGGCGACCTTCTCGACCGCCAGGCAGTAGCCGAGGTTGTTGTTCATCGCGGCGAGATAGTCGTAGCGGTCGGTGTAGGGCACGTACTGGATGTAGGAGACCGACTCGCCGATCTTCTCGGCGCAGCGATGGAGGTAGCCGATGTCGGGCTCGGCGCGGGTGACGATCTCACCGTCGACCCAGAGCGCAACGCGCAGCACGCCGTGCGTCGACGGATGCTGCGGACCCATGTTGATCTGCAGCTCTTGCGTGCGGACGTCGACGTGAGTGTCGGGCGGACGATCGAAGTCGCCGGCCGGAACCGCGGATGGAGTCGATCGAGCCGCCGGCGTCGGGAGTGGCGCCGATGGAGACGTGGAAGTCGTCGCGGAGCTCATGTGGAGCTCACGGAGTCGGCCATGGGGCGTCGACCTCCAGATTGATCCCCGCGTACTCCTTGGGATAGACGTAGTCCTTGCGCAGCGGGTGGCCGATCCAGTCTTCGGGCAGCAGGATCCGGCGCAGGTCGGGATGGCCGGTGAACTTGATGCCGACCAGGTCCCACGTCTCGCGCTCGTGCCAATCGGCGGCCGGCCAGAGGTCGGCGACCGAGTCGATCGTCGGGTCACTGCCCGGGGCACAGTTCGGCAGCCGGCACTTCACCGCGACCAGCGCCAGGTTCTTGATCGAGCGAAGGTGGTAGATCACCTCGAAACCCGCTTCACGGACGAGCACGCCCTTGGCGTCCTTCTTCTCGGTCAGGTGGGTCCCGGTGACCATGATCAGCAGGTCGAAAGCGAGGTGGCGCGCGTTCCGCAGGTGCGCCAGCACTGCGCGCACCTTCTCCCGCGGGACGATCAGCGCCGGATCCTTGGGGCCGGTGAACAGCTCGATTCCGGAGCCGACCCCGTCCTTCTTCAAGGCTTCGAGGATCTCCGCCGTCGTCACGCGTGGCTCCCGGCAGGGGCCGCGGCCGGAACTGGCAACGGCGGGCAGACCCGCACGCTCGGCTCGAGAATGCCGACGGTCCCTGGCTACACCGAGACGCCCGTGAAGTCGGGCGTGAGGTCATGGCCGTTCACCAGGACGCGCTTCGCCATGATCTTGCGCTGCAGGAAGCGGACGCCCTCGATGATCGCTTCGGGGCGCGGTGGGCAACCAGGCACATGGACGTCGACCGGCACGAACTTGTCGATGCCCTTCACGACGTTGTAGCCGTACTTCCAGTAGGGGCCGCCGCCGACGGTGCAGGCGCCCATCGCCATCACGTACTTCGGCTCGGCCATCTGGTCGTAGAGCCGTTTCACGATCAGCGCCATCTTCGCGTTGACGGTGCCGGCGACGATCATGAGGTCGGCTTGGCGCGGGGTTGCCCGGAAGGCGCCGGCGCCGAAGCGGTCCATGTCAAACTTGCCGGCGCCGACCGCCATCATCTCGATGGCACAGCAGGCGATCCCGAAGGTCATCGGCCAGAGCGACGAGCTGCGACCCCAGTTGATCGCGAGGTCGGCGAGGCGCGTCAGGTAGACGTCAGGAAGGCTGCGTTCGAAGAGTCCCATCCGGTTCTCCGGGCGAATCCGTTCAAGGCTCAGTTCAATCAGTGGTGATCGCCGATGCCGTGGGCGGCAACGGCGACGGGGGCGGCCGCGATCGGTTCGAGCTCCGGCTGCACGTCCGGCGGATCGATCGTCACGTCCGGCATGTTTGGCACGACACCTTCGCGACGGATGACTCCGGGTTGGGCCGCCAACGACTTGACCCAGTCGATGTCACCCTTGGACCAGACGTAGACGAGGCCCAGGAGGAGGATGCCGACAAAGATCGCCCCTTCGAGCAAGGCGAAGCCGCTCAGCCCCTCGGCCGCGAAGCCGCGGTAGACCTTCGCCCACGGAAACATGAAGGCCGCCTCGACATCGAAGACCACGAAGATCAGGGCGTCCGTATAGAAGCGCAAGTCGAAGCAGACGTGCGCGTCGCCGATCGGGTCCTTGCCGCACTCGTACGGGATCGACTTCGCGAGCTCCGGCTTGTTGGGCCGCAGAACCCCCAACATCACCATCGGCGAGACGACCATCGCGACGCCGACGAGCAGCAGGATCAGGACGGCCTGGTAGTGGTCGATGAGACTCATGCTGGGAGACTCACGCTGGCAGGCTCATGCGGTGGCGATCCTCCGGAGCCGTCGGGCCTCCGGCCGGTGACCGGCGAAGGCGCAACGCAAAGCCCAAACCGTCCCATTCGAACGCGGCCACGCCCGACCGGCGCACACCCGTCTAGGGGCGACCTCCTCCCGGGGAATCAACGAATCAGATGCCGCCGCGGGATTTCCGGCGGCCCCCTCCGAAGATTCCACGCGCTCCGCTGATCGCCCGCGTTGGCGGAGCCCAAAGAGCGGGGGATCATACGCCGCGGTCCGAGCGAACCAACGGGCCGCTTCGAGCCCGCGCCGGCGGTCCGACCGCCGCACGGCTCAACCGCCGTAGAGCTTGGAGACGAAGTCGCCGTAGCCGTTGTAGACGAGCGTCGGACGCGTCTCGCCGGTGCCGATGTCGGTCTCGCGCGCCTGGCTCCAACGCGGGTGGGGCTTGCGCGGATCGACGTTGGAGACGAAGCCGTATTCGTCGGGGTAGAGGTCGTTCCAGAAGGTCCGCGGCTGCGTGGCCGTGAACTCGATCGTCACGATCGACTTGATGCTCTTGTAGCCGTACTTCCACGGCGTCACGATCCGGACCGGCGCACCGTTCTGCTTGGGGAGCGGCTTGCCGAAGAGCCCGAAGACGAGCAGCGCCAGCTCGTTCATCGCCTCGTCGAGTCGCAACCCCTCGTAGTAGGGCCATGGGTAGAGCTTGCTCTCCTTCTGGTTGATCGCCTCCTCCG
>CAYRQC010000718.1:0-6324 GCA_964426265.1 uncultured Phycisphaerales bacterium
TCCGGCAGCTCGGCCTCGCGTGACGCGTTCTCACGCACCGGGCGCGGAGACCAAGCCGCGCCCGGTCGCCCACGCGAGCGCCGAGCCCGCGACGAGGCCGACGAGGTAGCCGTACGGAAGCCCGATCACGCACGCGGCGACGGCAAGGGCGATCCAGAGATCGCGGCGGTCGGTCGCGACGTCCCGGACGAAGCTCATCAGCGCGAGCGACTCGAAGAGGAGGACGACGCCGAGCACCGGCATCGGGAAGACGCGCACGACGTCGCCGAAGCCGGGCGCGAAGAACAGACCGAGCACGAGGAACAGAGCGCCGTACAAGATCGGCGCGCCGCCGGTTCGTGCACCGAACGCGTGCATGCCGACGAGCCCGCCGCACCCGTGGCAGACCGGGACCCCCCCGAAGAGCGGGCCGACGAGGTTCATCAGACCGTACGTGACGCCGATCTTGCGCACCGAGACGGCGCGGTCGGGAAAGAGATCGCGGCTCGCCTGGCTCGTCGCGACGACCGAGTTGCCGAGCGAGAGCGGGATCTGTGGCAGCGCGAGCAGGAGCGGTCCTCGACCTGGCCCCAAGGGGTGTGGCAGTTGTCGCAACGCGCCGCGAACGGAGTGTGCGCGCTGATGAGCGATCCGGGCGACCAGGCGCGATCGTCGCCGCTCACCACCAGGCCGGCGAGCAGCAGCAGTGGTAGCAGCAGCGCCGCGCCCGCGAGTCGCGCGCGCCAGATTCGCAGCGGATGGCTGCGCCGGTAGTAGTCGAGCTCGATGCGGCTCGCGAGCGACTTGGTGGTGCGGCTGCGCGCCATCTCAGAACCTCAACGCGCGCACGGCGTGGAAGGCGGTCGCCGCGAGCAGCGCCCACGACAGCGGCACGTGGACGAAGAGCCAGCCGTGGAGCCACAGGTGCAACCGCCGCTGCTTCTCGATCTGGCGGCGCTCGTCACAAACGTCGAAGAGGTCATCGACCGTCTCGTGGAGCTCGGCAGGGATCAGCCGTTTCACATGGGCTCGCTGCACGACCGCGGTCGAGGATTGGGCGAAGAAGCTGCGCGGCGGGCGGCTCGGCGCGAGGAATGGAGCGACCTGCTCGACGTAGAACGCCTTCAACGGCTCGCTGCCGGGACGTGGGGCTTTCGCTGGTGCCGGTTTCGGTGACCCGACGGTAGGAGTGGTGGGAAGAGCCGCTGTAGCCGCCGCTGGCGCCGTTGGCGCGTCGATCGGCCCCGCCACCGCCTCGACCAGTGCCCTTGCCTCGGCGCGCAGCAGCTCGAGAACGTGGTCGATCTGCTCGTAGATGGTTTCGCGCGGCACCTGCTCGGTCATCAGGCGCGGCACCACCTGTTGCAACACCAGGCCAAGGACGCCGGAGAGCCAGCTTGCAAGCAACAGCAGCATCGCTCCGGTCGTGAGCGGCCCGCCGAAACGGAAGCCGGCGTGGAAGCAGATCAGCGGGAGCGCCAGCACGCCGAGCCAGATGTGGCCGGCCAACCAGCGCGACGTCTTGCCGAGGCGCCAGGCCTTGAGCTGCTTGCGCAGGGTCAACGCCGCCGCGAAAAACATGCAGGCGGTGCCCGCCATGCCGAACGTGAGGCCGCTCGTGCTGCCGCCGGAGACGGGGTGGAGTGGCTTCGCGGCGGTGGAGAAGTAGAGCGCCGCGGCACCGCTCGCGACCAGCGCGCAGCTGGCGACCCACGGTCGATGGCTGCGGTCGAGGAACATTCAGCGGGCTCCCGACGATCCGGGCGGTGGGTTTGCAATCGTCGCGGTGGCCGGCGCCCCGAGCGGCGTGCCACCCTTCATCAGCGGGAAGAGCCGCTCGCCGAAGAACTTCACCGGATCGACACGGTGGGCGGCGTCGTGTGGGCAGCTCGCGACGCACGCCGGCTCGCCATGGTCCATACAGAGATCGCAGGTCGTGGCCTTGGTCTTCGGCTTCGCCTTGTGGACTTGGACCGGAAGAGTGCCACCTTTGCCATCCGCGGCTTTGCCACTGGCGACCTTGCCCTCCGCCGGTTTTCCCTCCACGTCGTCGAGTCCAGCCGAGCCGTTCTCCGCCAGCTCGACCATGCTGATGTTGCCGTAGGGGCACTGGCGCGCACACAGACCGCATCCGATGCACCAGTCCTCGATGACGATCTCGAGCGACTCCTTGCGGCGGATCGAGCCGACCGGACAGCCGACCATGCAGAGCGGATCGCGGCAGGTGCGGCACGAGGTCGCGACCAGGAACTGGTCGAAGCGCAGCCCGTCGCGGATCAGCCGCGTCACGCCGCCATGGGCGCTCGCACAACCATGCACACACTCATCGCACCGCGTGCAGCGGTCGAGATCGAGCAGCAGGAGGTTCTGCGCCTCCATCAACCCCTGCGACAGGAACTCCTCGAGATCGACCGATGCACCACGGCGGGTGAGCGCGGCGTTCTGTGCGTTGCGCTCCGCAGCCAGCTCTTCGAGGCGTTGTCGGATCGCCGGGAACTCGGTGAGCATCGCCTTGAAATCATCGGTTTCGACCTTCACGACCTCGACGTGGTCGAGCGCCGAGCAGGTCGCCATGCGCGGTGCGTCGGAGAGCAGCGCCATCTCGCCGAAGCAACTGCCGCGTGGCAGGTAGGAGAGCACGATGTCGCCGCCCGGCCAATGTTTGGCCACCTTCACGAAGCCGATGCGCACCAGATAGAAGCCGTCGGGAGCGTCGCCTTCCTTGAAGAGCACCTGCCCCGGGTCGAAGCGCAGCAGCTTCACCTTCGGTCGCAGCCGATCGATGAACGCCGGCGTCAGCCCCGCGAGCAGCGGCACGCCCGCCAAGTGCTGGTCGAGTGCGCGCAGGCGGTACTTCTCCTCGAGCGTCGCGCGGAACTTCGGGTTGCGCTGCAGCTCGATCAGGATGTTGCGCAGCATCTCGATCACGACGACGTCGTCGCTCGCCGCGCGGACGGTCGCCGAGCGCGGATAGAAGGAGAGGCATGCCATCTCGCCGAAGAGCTCGCCGGTGCCGAGCTCGGCGATCGGCCGCTCCATGTCGAGGTCAATCGACGCGTCGATCGGGATGAAACGGCGCGGCGACTCGCCGCGCTCTTTTTCCGGTTCGCGTGTGAAGGCCTGCTTGAGCTTGCGGAACAGGCCGCGAGCGCCGCCGGAGCTCTTCACGTGGCCGAGCCGCGACTGCAGGTAGACCTCGGTCTTGCCCTTCACGATCCAGAACGCGGTCGAGCCGTAGTCGCCTTCGCGGCAGAGAATCTCGCCCTTCTTGAAGCGGCGACGGACGACGGTGCCGGGGTTTTTCTCGAGCTTGCTGCGCGCGAACCCTTCGAAGAGCGGCAGCGCGAGGATCTCGTCGGGCATGAGCGGCTCGCCGTACTCGAGACGCTGCTCGGGTGCGAGGACGGTGGCAGTGGTAGGTGCAGTGGCCGGTGCAGCGTGCGGAGGCTCGGAGCTCATCGCGAGAGCTCCACGCCGCCCCGCCCGGCCGCCGTCGCTTCTGTCGCCGTGGTTGGTTCGTCATTCACCGTGTAGAGCTTGCCATCTCGCAGGTAGAGCCGTTCCATCTCGGCGCGTGACAGCGGACGTCCGCCGCGGCGATTGAAGACCGACAGTTGGTTACCGCTCTCGTCGACGGCGCGGTCGCGGTCGAGCCCTTCGGAAACGGCGAGCGCCGGGCCGTGCGTCTTCCACGTGGCGATGAGCTTGGGTGTCGGCCGTTGCGTGAAGCCAGCGTAACCGGGTGTGGTTCCGGCCGTCACGAGCTCGATCACCCGCAGGCCGTTTCCGCCGTCGGCAATGTAGGCGAATTGACTGTTGTTGGTCATGCCGACTTTGACGTCGCAGACGTCGTTCAGCGCGCCGCCGGCATCGAAGCTCTGCTCGAGCAGAGGTGCCTCCGGTCGCTCGATGTCGACGATCACGAGACCGTGGCGGCCGGCGGCGACGTAGGCGTGGGTGCGGGCAAGGTAGAGGCTGCGCGCGTCGGCGATCAGCACGTCGGCGCCGGCGACCGGGCGCGGTGCATCAGGGTGGGTGAGATCGAGCACGTGCAGCCCGACCGCATCGGTCACGAAGGCGTAGCGGAATTGCACCTGGACGGCAGTCGGCGCGACGATGGTAGGTGCGCCGACGATCGTGAGAAGGCGCGGCGCGAGTGGATCGGCGAGACTCACCACGGCGAGCCCAGCGCGGCAGCAGACCCACGCCCGCTCGCCGGCGATCGTCACACTGGTCGCGCCGGACAACACGCCATCGGGATTGAAGGTGATCGCGCGCTCGAGGAAGTTGTTCTGTGGATTGCCATCGAGCAGCGTCGCCGCGTTGATCAGCACGAGCCCTTCCTCGAAATCGGCGACGTAGAGGAATGCATAGAGGAGGTGGATCGGCCCCTCTTCGTTCTCGGGGCGGCGGGTGCGGCCGGGGTCGATCGCGGTGGTCGACGGCGCCGCGATGCAGCGCGCGTCTCTCGTCGCGACGGCGAACCGTTGCCCGAGCGGCGACACCGGCGCCGAGTTCGTCTTCTCGGAGAGCCCCTTGTTGTCGACGTTGGCCACGTCGAAGACGCGCACGCCCGCCTTGCCACAGGCGGCGTAGAGGTACTCGCCGCGTAGCTGCGCGGAGAGCACCGTCGCGCCGCCACCACCCGGAGTGAGTCGATCGAGCACGTCGTCGGCCGGATGCTCCACGGAATCGGTCAGCATGGCTCCGCGCGCCTGGTGCGCCGAAAATGCCTCCGGATAGGCGATTCGGTGCAGATTGCTGCCGAGCACCGCCTGCGGTTCGTCGCGCTCGGTGACGACGACCGCCTCGAACCCCTCCGTGCCGGTCGCCACCCAACAGTAGCGCCCGATGAAGTTGGTCTGGTTGGTACCGAGCAGCAGGAGCTGCGCCATCCACGCGTTGTTGTCGTTGGCCGTGGCGACGTGGCAATCACTGCACTTCTTGGTCGCGCCGGCGCCGCGCACGGTGTGCGGCACGTAGGTGCTGAACGCCTGGCCCGAGAAGCCCTCGGCCGAGACGGTCTGCTGTTGCGAGTAGATCCACTCGCGATCCTCGTTCTGCGACGAGACGAGCACCGCGCAGGTCGAGCGCGCCGGCGAGATCCGCCCGCCCGCCACCGTCCCGTCGACGCCGAGCATGTAGATATCGTCGCGCAGCGTCTGGAAGTCGTAGGCCGTCCAGTTGCGCGCCTGCTGGCCTTCGTTGTGGAGGTTCTCCTTGCGGCGATTGGCGCTCATCGGCAGGTGGCAACCGAAGCAGGAGGTGGTCCAACTGGTGTGGCATGCGGCGCAGCTCATGCGCGCATCGTCGTGGGCCAGCTCGCTGATGTCGCTCGGACAGCCGCCGAACGTGACGCCGTCCTTGCGCAGGGTCTTCGCGCGCGCCGACTTCGGGTTGTAGTGAGGGGCTCCGGGAGTCACGGTGTCGCGGACCTGGACCACCTCCCACGTCTTGCCTGGCTCGACCACACTGCGCTGGAAGAGCTGCTCGCCCCGCCAGAAGAAACGGCGCTCGCCGAGCGGGGTGGTGAGCGCCTCGAAACTGCCGCCGCTCGCCGCAGGGCCGCTCGGTCGCAGAGTCGCGCGGGCCGCGATCGTCCCGTGACAATCGATGCAGGCGATCTCGACCGCGCCGCGCAGCTCGCCATGGAGATGGCCGCTGCCGTGGCTGTCCTGCTCGAAATGGCAATCGACGCAGTGCATCCCTTTTTCGAGGTGGATGTCCATCAAGTGGACGGCCTGGTCGAACTTCGTCGGATCGTCGTCGGCGATGCGGGCGCCACTCTGGTCGAGCAGGTTGCCGTGGCGGTCGCGCTGGTAGACGTTGCGAAAAAGCCAGCCGTGGCCGTGGAAATCGGCGAGGCGCGTCTCGGCCAGCTTCGCGTTGAACTCGGGCGTCCCGGTCGCGGCGAGAAACTCGCGATCACCCCAGAGTCCACGCAGCGCGGCGCCCTCGGGATTGTGCTGTTGGATCGCGTCGGCCTGCTCGGAAGTGAGATCCCGGCTCTGCGGTGGATAGAGCTGCTCGCCGTCAGTCTCGTTGTCCCACCAGAGGGTGCCGAGGTAGCTGTTGGTGACGCTCGTGCCGGGATGGATGTGACAGACGATGCACTGGCTGGTCGGGATGGCGCGGGTGAAGAGGTGCTTCAGTGGATGGCCCGGCTCGTCGCGCGCGATCGTCGGGTCGGCGGTGGCCGACCGGCCGCCGTTGCCGTAGCGCGCGATCGCGCCGTTCAGGGCGTCGATCTCGGTGCGGCGGACCTTTTCGATATCGCGCAGCATCGACGGAAAATGCGACGCCGTGCGCGGGATGAGCGTTCCGGCGAGGAGTTCGAGATAGGCG
>CAYRQC010000719.1:0-3882 GCA_964426265.1 uncultured Phycisphaerales bacterium
GAGCACGTCGGTCTGCTCGACCAGACGTGCGACCGACTCCCGATCGTGCGTGAGCGGCACGACCCGCCGCGCCTCGCCGGCGAACGCGACCAGGCCGAATCGATCGCCGCACGCATGGTTCGCCAGCGCGACGATCTCGCGCTGCGCGTACTCCAACCGGCTTGGCGGCAGATCGCTGGCGAGCATCGAACGCGACACGTCGAGGCAGATCAACCGGTCGCCGCCGCGCTGCTCGATCGTCGGCCCGCCGTCACCCAAGAGCGGTTGCGCCAGCGCGAGCAACGCGGCGAGCAGCGCGCTCGCGGCCATGATCGGGCGACCGCGATGCGGCTGCACCGCGAGCAACGTCGACTGCAACAGCCGCCGCGCGAGCAGCAGCGCAAGCGCCGCCAGCAGAAACGGCGCGAACCGCTCTTCGAGCAAGTAGCGCGGCTCGTCGAACTGCGAGCGCTCGAGCGTGTCGATCGCGGCGTAAACCCGTTCGAGCGCATGCGCATCGCGTGCCTCGAAGAAGGCGCCGCCGGTCCGCTCGGCGAGCGCTCGCACCTGGCGCGTGTCGAGTGCGACCAGCCCGCCCTCGCGGTCGGGACGGCCGATCCCTGCGGCCACCGTGTAGACGCGAACGCCGAGCTCGTGGCAGAGCTGCGCCGCGTGCAGCGGGGCGATCTCGTCCGGCGTTGTCGCGCTCGCAACGTTCTCCTCGCCGTCGGTGAGCAGGATGACCACCTTCGACGTCGCGCTGCTGCTGGAGAGGAGCTGCGCCGCGCGCGCGACCGCGGTGCCGATCCCGGTCGCATCCTCGGGCCCGTCGGCCTCGACGATGGTCACGTCGCGCAGCAGGGTCTCCAGCGCTCGATGGTCGAGCGTGAGCGGCGCGATCAGGTCGGGGTAGCGCGCGAACGCGATCAGCCCGATCCGGTCGTCGGGCCGCCCGCGGATGAACTGTGCCGCCGCCTCCTTGGCGACGGCGAGCCGCGTCCGCTGTCGATCGAGGTCGTTCGCCGTCATCGAGGAGGAGACATCGAGCCCGAGGAAGAGGTCGATGCCGATCTTCTGGAGCGGCAGCGGATCGCGCCGAGCCGGCCGCGCCAGCGCGAGCACCGCGACCACGATTCCCGCCGCGTGCAGCGCCGTCGGCAGCGGCAGGAGACGAACCCGCCACGAGCGGGGCAACGGCGTTGCTGCGAAGAGCGTGGTTGGCGCGAAGGCGACGGTCGGTCGCGCCTGTCGCCGGCGCCTCAAGATCAACAGCGGCACCAGCAGCGCCAACGCAAGCAGCTCGGGATGAAGCCACGTCAGGCTGCGCCAGCTCTCAGTCCAGGCTTCGATGACGTGACTCATGCCGCCACGCGTTCCGAGTGCACGCCCAGCTCCGCGAGCTCGCGCACAAGGCTCTCGATCTCATCCAACAGTTGCCTGCAGTCGCGCTCCGTCGGCTGCTGGCGCGCGAACTTGACGCGGTCACAACGCAAGAGCAGCTCGGCGATCCACGCGCTCGACGCGGCAGGTAGTGAATGCACCAAGAAGGGTGCCGCGATCAACTCCTCGGTGGTCTGGGCAACGAACGCAAGGGGCAACGTGGTTGCCAGCGACTCTCCTACCGACGTTGCCATCGACGCTTCTGCGGACGCCTTCGTGGACGCTCCTGCGGATGCCGCCCACTCCGTCGCCAGCCGCGCTGACAGATACTCGCGCAGCAGCTCCGCCGCCTCGCTGTAGTGAGCTGCGAACGGTGGTTGCTGCTCGGGCAGGGAATCGCGCAACCGTTGCAGCCGTCCGAGCGCTGCGACCTCGGGCGGCACGTCGGCCGCTCTCGCGCCGACGCCTGCGCGCGCCCGCAAACGGCGGCGGTGCACGACCATGAGCAGCAGTGCCGCGAATACCACCACCAGCCACACCACGATCGACACCACTGCCGCGGTTCCCAGCCCGCTCTCGCTCGGTGGCGCCAGCGGCTCGCCCGGCAGCTCGATCGCGCTCGCCGCACCGGCCTCGTCCTTCAGCAGCGCCGAACGCACGCGCAGCGTCAGGTCGTGCAGCTTCAGCTCGCCCGGCTCGAACGCCCACGCGCGAAAGTGCCGCGTCTCCTCGAGCTGCCCATCGCGCTGCTGCTGAGCGGATCGCTCCAACCGGACGACGAGCGGCGCGAGCAGCTCATCCTTCCACGGCTCGGGCTCGTGCCCCCGGCTCGAGCAGCGCGTCACGGTGAGCGAGAAGGCAACGCCGAGCTCGACCTCCTCTACGTCTGCCTGGAGATGGAGCGACCGCTCCTCGTCGAGCCGCGGCGCGTCGAGCTTCATCGCTTCATCCCGCGCAGCTCACGCACTCGGAAGAGCTCGAGGAGCGGACGGGCGATGGCATCCCGCCGAGCGACCCGCGGCACCACGACGTCCACGCGGTCGACGCCGGCGCGCCGCAGCTCCACTTCGATTCGCTGCCGCCACTCTGCGATGCGTTGTTGGTACGCCGCCCGCGTGGGGGAGTGGCTCCAGTCGAGAAGCGCCTCCGCACCGCTCTCCGGATCACGCACGTGAACGAGACCGCGCTCGTGGGTCACCCGCTCTGGCACCAGATCCGGCAGCAGCAGTCGAACCGCGATCACGTCATGCCGCCGTGCGCAACGGGCAAGTGGCTGCTGCCATCCGGTCGTCAGGAAATCGGAGAGCACGAAGACGATCGCTCGCCGCCGCACGGCGCGCGCCGCGAGATCGAGTGCGGGTGCGAGATCGGTTGCGCCACTCGTGGCAGGGAGCGCCAGACAGTCGCGCACGATCCGCAGAGCGTGGCCGAGCCCCATCCGTGCCGGCACCCAGCTCTCGACGGCCTGGCCGAAGGCGATCAGCCCGACGCGATCGTGGTGCTCGACGGCGGCCAGCGCGAGGCAGGCGACGACGCGCGCGGCCGTCTGGCGCGGCGACCACGCGCCCGCGCCGCCGCTCATCGATGCCGACAGGTCTTGCAGGAAGAGCAGGGTGTGCTCGCGCTCGTCGATGAACTTCTTGACGAACGGGCGGCCGACGCGCGCGGTCACGTTCCAGTCGACGGTGCGCGGATCGTCGCCCTCGACGTACTCGCGCACCTCGTCGAACTCGATGCCGGCGCCTCCAAAGATCGAGCGGTAGCCGCCGGCGATCACGCCCGCGACCAACCGCCGGCTCTGGACCTCGATGCGCCGGACCTCCTTGAAGAGCTCCGCCAGCTCAGAGTGTGAGCAGGAATCGGCAACCATCGGCGCAGACAATCACGGCACCGGGACGTGGTCGAAGAGCTGTTGGATCACCGGCACCGAGGTGACCCCTTGCGCCTCGGCCTCGTAGGTGGTCAGCACGCGGTGGCGGAGCACATCCATGCCGATCGCCTTGACGTCGTGCGGCGTCACGAAGCCGCGGCCGGCCAGGAACGCCCGCGCGCGCGCCGCCTGGGTGAGCGCGATCGACGCGCGCGGCGACGCTCCATAGAGGATCAGCGGCGCGAGCTTGGGCAGCCCGACCGCCTCCGGGTGGCGCGTCGCGAAGACCAGGTCGACGACGTAGGTGACCACCTTCTCGTCGACGTAGACCTCGTCCAGCAGCGCGCGCGCGGCGAGCACCATCGCGGGGCTCGCGACCGTGCGCACGACCGGCTTGCGGCCGGTGGTCGCCATGCGCGCGACGATCGCCTTCTCCTCTTCCTTGCTCGGGTAGCCGACCACCACCTTCAGCATGAAGCGGTCGACCTGCGCCTCGGGCAGCGGATAGGTCCCCTCGTGCTCGATCGGGTTTTGCGTGGCAAGCACCAGGAACGGCTCCGGGAGTCGCCGCGTCTCGCCGGCGAGCGTCACTTGCCGCTCTTGCATGGCTTCGAGCAGCGCCGATTGCACCTTCGCCGGTGCGCGGTTGATCT
>CAYRQC010000720.1:0-6429 GCA_964426265.1 uncultured Phycisphaerales bacterium
GCATTTCGAGCTACACGACGCGGCAGTCACGCCGCCGTCCGACCTGGTGGTCGCGTTACACGACACGGTGATACGCGAGATCGATCTCGATCCGGTCCACGCGGCGCAACCCATCACGCTGCACTTGCTCGCCGACCTGGCCGGCGCGGCATTGCACGTGAACGGCAGTGTGACGCCGTTCGCGGCGACCAAGCGGCTCGACGTCAAGGTCGACGTGGAAATGGCCGATGGGCTCGCGCAGCTCGAACCCTATCTGGCAGCGGCGGGCATCGCGACGACCTTCAAGAGTGGTCAGCTCACGCTCGAGGTGGCGGGCGACGTGACGCCCGATGCTGCAGGTGGCATCGCGGCAGCGTTCGAGGTCGGACCGATCCGGCTCGTCGATCGCGCGGGTTCCGGCGGACCTGCCGGCACCGCGGGAATCGTGGAGCTGGTCGCACTCGATCAGATGGCGTTGCGGCAATTGGTGGTCGATCCGGTGCAGCAGACCGTCGCGATCGGGGAGCTGACGCTCGCCGGAGTGCGGCTCCACGCGTGGCAGGACGAGACGCTCGCTTGGCGGGCCGCGGGCATCCGGACGCTCGTGCCGGCGCGCGATTCAATCGCGCCGCCACGCGACCGGCCGCTGCTCGATCTGGCAATCGAAGACCTGAGATTGCGCGTCGCGAAGCTCCGGCTCGATCAAGATCCGGCGAGCAACGAGCCGGCGGAGATGTCGCTCGCGGTGAAGCTGCGCGATCTGTGTGATGAGCTTGGTGTGGTCGGGACGGTGGCCGTGCAGCCGGCGCCGCTGCTTGCCGAGGCGAGCTTGAAGGTGACCGGCCGGAAGCTGCGTGCCGACGCGGTGGCACCACTGCTGCGCCAGCTCGGGATCGAGCCGGAGCTGGAGGACGGCACGCTCGATCTCACCGTAACGGCGGCCGCTCTCCAGCAAGGTGACGAGTTGCACGCGAGCGCCGCGATCGAGAAGCTGCGCTTTGCCGATGGCGAGCGCGAGCTGGTGGCGCTGGAAGCGTTGCGAGTGCCGGAGGTGGTGCAATCGCCGCGCGGGATCGCGATCAAGACGGTGGAGCTGCGCGGCCCAGTGGCATGCGCGGCGCGCGACGAGGGTGGTGTCGTGCATGCGGGCGGTTTGGCGTTCCGGCCGCGACCGGCGATGGGGGCGGCGGCTGATGCAACAGCGGCTGCGGAGCCCGGCGAGAGGGCCATCGCGACTGTGGCCAAGGATGCCGAGGCGACGACTGCGCCGAAGTTCACACTCGGCTCGCTCGTGCTGTCCAAGGCGCAGTTCGGCTGGAACGACCGATTCGTCGCACCCGCCGTGACCACTCGCGTCTCCGTCGATGCCGAGCTGGCCGATCTCGATCTTGGCTCTGCGCAGCTCGCCGGCTTCATGGTGGGAGTTGGTGTCACCGACGCGCTCGATCTCCTGAAGGTGACGGGCACGCTCTCGACCGATCCGAACAACCTCGCCGCGACCGCCGTGCTGACGGCAACGGGAGTGCGCGCCGGGCCGCTCGCCGCCTACTTGCCGCCGGAGCTCCTGCTGCAGACGACCGATGGCCGACTCGTCCTCGAGTTGGCGGCGCACCTCGCGACCAATGAAGCCGGCAGCCGCAAGGCCGCCGTCGAGCTCGGGAATCTCTCGTGGCGCGAGGGCGACGGCGTGCCATTCCTGGCACTCGAATCGCTGACGGTGAAGGTGCCGCAGCTCGACGCACCGGATGGACCGGTGGTGATCGAGGAGCTCACCACGCGCGGGCTCGCGCTCACGGCGCGCCGCACCGATCCAGAGACGATCGAAGCGCTCGGGTTCTCGATCAGGGTGCCGGCGACGACGGTTGCTCCATCGAATGCGGCGGGCTTCACCTCTACGAGCGATTCCGCGGCGACCGAAGAAACTGTGGCAGCCGCGCCGACCACGCCCGCCCCGCCGCGCGTTCCCACCAAGCTGCCGCCGCGGATCGACCTCGGGCGGATCGACCTCGGCCTGTCGGAGCTCCGTTTCGAAGACGCCACGCGCCCGGAAGTCCCGCCGCTGATTGCGTCGTTCGCGCTGCGCCATCGCGAGCCGGCGACGATCTACAGCGAAGATCCCGCGCAGATCCAGCCGCTGCGGCTCGAGCTGGTCGCGGCCGCCGCGCCCGCGCTGCGCGAGCTGGCGATCGACTTGGTCGCCGAACCGTTCGCGGCGCAGGCGGAGCTGGCGCTGACGCTCGACCTGCGCGGCATTTCCGGGAGCGGGATTCTCGCGCTGATGCCACAGTTGGCCGAGCAGCTCGACCTCGCGGCGCTGACCGATGGCGCGTTGACGGCGAAGCTCGACGCGAGCGCGACCCTCCGGCGGCGCGGGCCGATCGACATCGACCTTGGTAGCGGGATCGGCATGCAGCTCGCGCTTTCCGATGTGGCACTGCGCACCGCACCCGAAACGATGCCGATCGTCGCGCTGGAAGGGATCGACGTCGACGTCGCGAGCCTGCGGCCGACGACCGGCGACGTCCACATCCGAACTCTCGAGATCAAGAAACCGGTGGCGGCAGTGACGCTCACCGCGGACGCGATCGAAGTGGGCGGGCTGCGGCTCCTGAAGCCGGCCGCGCCAGCGCCAGTGGCGACACCACTCGCCGAAGGTGAGCCCGTTTCCGACGCTGCTGCCACCGACGAGCCGACGTCCCCGATCACGCCCATCGACCCACCGCCGGTCGCCGCGCCGGATTCGACGTCGCCGCCCGCCGCCCGCAGACCCGAGATCCGGATCGACGACCTGATCGTCTCGGGCATCGACTTCACCTTGCGCGACCAGACGGTCACACCGCCGATGGTGGTGCCGCTCACCGACCTCGATGTCGAGGTGAAGCGGTTCACGACGCGCGCGTTGGAAGAGCCGCGGACGATCCAGTTCCGCGCGTCGGTGAATGGTGGCCCGCTCGATTTCAAGAAGCGCGACGAACGCTCGCTTCTCGGCGGCTTCCTCTCGGCGGCGGCCGATGTGGTCGCTGGCGGCGACGCGCCGATCGACACCGAGGCGCGTCCGGCCTGGGAGGAGATCGTGCTGGCGGGGCAGCTCTCACTCGTGCCCAAACCGATCGGCTGGGTTCGCCTGGATGTGCGCTCGCTCGAGCTGCAGACCTTCCGTGGAGCCGCGGTCGGCGCCGGCGTCGATCTCGGTGATGGAGTCGTCGACACGGCGGTGAACGTCCGGCTGCGCGGCGCCGACGGCCTCGCGGTCGACTCCAACACCACCCTCACGTCGCTCTCGCTCAGCGAGCCGCCGAACGGCCCGATCTCGAGCTACCTCAAGCTGCCGGCGCCGCTTGATTCCGTGCTCTTCCTGCTGCGCGACGAGAGCGGGCAGCAGCACCTGCCGGTGCGCCTCACCGTCGGCGCCGACGGCATGTCGAGTGGCGAGATCGCGCGCGTCGCGACCGAGACGCTGCTGCGGCTGATCGGCGATGCGCTCGCCTCGGCGCCGCTGCGAGTGGTGAGCGGCGCGCTCGACGTCACGCAGCTCTCGAAGCTGCCGGGGCTCTCCGACATCCCGGGAATCAGCAGCGTGCCCGGTCTCGGGAGCCTGCTCGGCAAGCCCGAGCCGCTGCCCTTCGACGGAACGCCCATCGCACTCGAGCTGCCGGCCGGCGCGACTCTGCTGCCGACCGATGCACTCGACCAGCTTGCGCCGATCCTCGCCCAACTGCGCGCCGACCCGTCGCTCACCGTCGTCGTCGAGCACCGGCTCGGCAACGACGACTACGACCAGCTCCGCACCTGGTCGAGCCCGACCGACAGCGATCTCACCGAGATCGCGACGCGGATCCGTGCGCGCCGCGAAGAGCTCGTGGTCGCGCGCGAAGCTGCCGCCGTCCGGCTGCGAGCCGCGATCGCCACCGCGCGGTCGGCCGATGTCGCTCTCGCGCAAGAGCAGCTCCGCGCGCTCGAACGCGAGCTGGCGCGCAACGACACCGCGCTCGAGGAAACCCTCGCGCTCTTCGGCGGCGCCAAACGAAGCATCGCACTGCGCGTTCGAAGCAACGCCCTCACACTCGCCGCCACACGTCTCGCAAGTGCGAGCGACCTGCTGATGGGCGCCGGCGTCCGCGCGATCGGCACCCGGATGGACGTGAAGCGCGCCCGCGTCACTTCGCCCGTCGGCAACGCCGGCGCGCTCGTCTTCACGCCCCGGAAGAAGCAGCCGTAGCGGTAGAAAGACGCGTGTGGTGAACGTCGTCAACGCCGCTCGTTGCATCGCAGGTGCCTTGCTCCTCGCCTGCGTCGCGCTCGCGCAGACACCACCACCGACCTTCGCCACCGCACGGGTCGTCGACGAGGCGAGCGGGAAGCCGATCCCCGGTGCCACGCTGATCGTCGAATGGCAGGCGCGTTCTGTGAGCCACCGTGCCGAGGCGCGCACCGGCGCCGACGGTCGCATCGAGATCTCCTTCGGTCCGATCGACGATCAACTCGACGGTCCGGTGCGCTGGCAAGTCCACGAGCCCGAGCATGCTCCCGCGACCGGAGAGTGCTACGACGTCGGCGCGCTGCTACGTGGCCGCGTCGATTGGGGCGAGATCCGGCTCGAGCGCGGCGTCCGGATCGCCGGGCGCGTCGTCGCGGTGGACGGCCGGGCGCCGGTGGCGGGAGCGGACGTCCGGCTGCTCACGCTTCCGCCGGGCGGCGACTTTCTCGGTCCTGGCGTGGCGACTCGGCTCGCGACTTCCGGCGGTGACGGGAGCTTCCACCTGCCCGAGCGGGTCGGCGTACACGCGGGCGACCCGCTCACGCTCTTCGCGGTCGCCGAGGTGGGTATCGGCTGGCGGACCGTGCGTCTCTCGAAGGAGCGCGAGAGCCTCGACGACTTGGTTTTGGTGCTCGCGCCGACGGCGGCGATCGCGGTGCGGGTCACCAATGAGGCCGGAAAGCCGGTAGAGGGAGCGACCGTGGTCGCGCTGCCTCGCATCGAGCCGCTCGGGCCGGCGAGCGGTGACTATCGATGGTGGGGCTTCGATGACGATCCGCTCGTCGACACGACGTTCAGGACCGCAACCGACGCGTTCGGGAACGCCGGCTTCTCGGGGCTGCCGATCGCACCGGCGAATGACCACTACGAGTTCCTCGCGACGGCGCGTTCGTATCACGAGGCACGCTCGCCCGTCGTGGGCTTACGCGCACTCGGGACGGCGCCGATCACGATCGTGTTGAAGGAAGTGGAGTCGTGGACGCTCGCCGGCGTCGTCCGCGATCCGCGAGGCCAGCCGATCCAGGGCGCTGTGGTCGAGCTCGAGTGGTGCGGTGAATCGAGGACCGACGCGCAGGGCCGCTTCCAGCTCCGCGAGTTCGGCCCGCTCTGGGAGTCGAGCTTCCTGCGGATCCGCGCGGATGGCCACGGGCGCGCGTGGCGGCGGATCTCGAAGGGTCACGCGCAGTCGATCGCGTTCGACGTCGTTCTCGAAGATGCGACGCCGATTCGCGGGCGCGTGCTCAACGAGCACGGCAACCCGATTCCCGGCGTGCGCGTCGACCTCACTCGCGCCGGCGACGACGACACGATCGTCGGCTGCAAGCAAGACCAGCAGTCGACGAAGGACGACGGCGTCTTCGAGTTCCCCGATGCATGGCAGGGTGCGTGGTGGCTCGACCTCTTTCCTCTGGCAACCGGGCGCGATTGGGAAGTGCCGGCGCGCAGGACGGTGCGCGGCGGCGAGGAGGCCGTCGTCACGCTGCGGTCGCTGCCACGCGGCCGTGCAACCTTGATCGCGACGCTCGTTTCGGTGGCGACCGGCGCCCCGGTCGATGGCGAGCGCGTCGAGGTGGAGTGTGTGCGCCACAACTCCTGGTTCGGGCTCCCGCACCCCGTGCTCGAGCCGGGACTCGTCGTGCAGCGGGAGCTCCGGCCGGGCGAGTACGAGCTGCGAGTCACCACCAAGGAGCTCGGCCGCGCGCTCGCACGGTTCACGGTGAACGACCCCGACGAGATCGTCCACCTCGATCTCATCGTGCAGGAGCCGAGCGAGATCGAGGGTCGAGTGGTGCCGAGCGCGGGCGGGTCGTCGTCGGCCGGTGGCAACGCGCGGATCCTCCTCAGCCCGGCACTCGGAGTCGGCGATCCCTTCACCGAAATGGGGGACGCCGGCCCGATGGTCCACGAGATGGACGGCGTGACGCATCTCGATGCGTCCGGCCGCTTCCGGTTTCATCACGTCATTCCCGGCGTTCCGCTGCGACTGCAGTTCGTGAGCGACGACTCGGTGGTGACGGAACTGGTCGAGCTGCACTCGGGCGAGACGTTCGCCGTCGAGCTCGCACCGGTGCGATCAGCCGACGTGCTCCTCTCCGGTCTCGCCGGCCTTGCCAACGGAATCCTCCTGCTCCACGTCGCGCCGGCTTCCGACGCGTCGCGAGCCGATGGAACATCGCCGGCCGAGCCGTGGC
>CAYRQC010000721.1:0-3771 GCA_964426265.1 uncultured Phycisphaerales bacterium
GAAAGCGCGTCGCCTCCTCTTTGTGCCCGAGCCGCTCGTGCAAGCTCGCGAGCCGCTGGACGACGCGCGGCTCGCGCGGTGCCTGCGCGAAAAGCTGGGTCGCCTCCTCGAGCGCGCGCGGCAGCTCACCGGCGAGCGTGAAGGTGTCGACATACGCCTCCCGCGCCTCGATCTCCTCGGGCGCGATGGCGAAGAGCTGCTCGCAACTGCGGCGGGCCTCCTCGTAGCGGCGATCGGCGAGGTCGTCGCGGATCGTCGCGTAGATCTGGTCGAGCAGCCGCGCCTGCCCGGCACGCAAGTGCGCCGCCGGCGACGCCGCCACCGCCGCCCGCATCCAGCGCAGCGCCCCGAACGGGTCGCCGGCGATCGCCTCGAGCTCGGCGCGCGCGGCGCGGGCACGCCAGTCGTCGGGAAACGCCTCGAGCAGCCGCTCGCTCGCCGCGCGCGCCTCGTCGAGCCGCGCGAGCAGCGCGAGTGCGATCACCTCGAGCGTCAGTACCGCCGGATCGCCGGGACGGCGCCGCTTCGCCTCCTCGGCCACGGCGAAGGCGGCGCGCGCGAACTCGATCGCCTGCTCCGGCGGAGTCGCGTGAAACTGCGCCAAGTAGAGCTGGCCCCGCAACACCTGCAACTCGACCTGCGACGGCTCCACCTCGATCGCGTGATCGAGCAGCGTGAGCTCGTCGTCGAAGCGGCTCGCATGGAGCTGCCCGCCGACCAGTGCGACCGCGCTGAACGCAACCAGCGGCAGCTTGGTCCACCACTCGTCGCGTACGAACCGGACGCAGGCGGCGCCCACCAGCGCGAGCAGCGGCAGCCAACCCTCCGGCGTCATGCCGACCCCGAGGTACTCGAGCCCGGTCCGCGGCGGCCGCAACCCCGGCGCCGCCGCCCACACGACAAGCGCCGTCACCAGCAGCGCTGCCGCGATCGCGTCGCGCGCGCGCCACGCTCCCCACGCGAGCAGCAGAAAGAACGCGGCGGGCCCGACGACCGCCAGGCCGACCGATGCGTGATGGACGAGCCCGGTGCGCCAGGGTTGTAGGAGCAGATCGAAGGCGCACCACGTCGTGATCGCCGGTGCGGGCGCCGCCAGTGCCCGCCATCCGAGGGCGATCCCCACGGCAGCCGCGATCAGCGCGATCGCGCAGCGCCCCGCGGCCTTGCGGCGCCCCGCCTCTCCGTTGCCATGCAAGAGCGCCGGCAGCGCGAAGGCCGAGAGCAGCGGCATGCCGCTCGCCGCGGCACCGCTGAGTACGGCGGCGGCGATGGTTGCGATGCGCTCCGAGCGCACGAGCAGCCACGCCGCCAGCGCGACGAACAGCTCGCTGAGCACGATCGGCCGCGCACCGAGTCGGACGAAGCTCTCGGTGCGCCACGGGTGGACGAGGTAGGCCGCGAGCACCACGAGCGCCAGGTTCGGCCGGGCGGCACGGGGGAGCGCCAGCGCCGCGATGACGAGGATCGCCAGCTCGAGTGCCAACGAGAACACGCGATGGGCGCCGATCCCGGCACCGAGCCATTGCACTTCGAGCGGGAGCCAGGCCATCCCGAGCGCCGCACCGCGGCTCGCCGACGCACCCGTGAGAAAAGGACCCTCGTCGAACAGCGGCCCCTGCGTGAGCAACGGGCCATGGATCAGCACAACGATCAGCAGCGCCAGGCCAAAGCCGGGCAGCGGGAAGCGGAGAGGCGCCTTGATTTCCGGCGGCAGCGCTTCATTCTGCATCGGCATGGATCCCACGATCTCCAAGGAGCGGGGCAGCGCGCGCTGCGAAACGGCCACCCATAGCGGCGGCAAGCAGACGCTGCAAAGAGCGGCTGGAAACGGGTTGGCGCTGCTGCTTCTCGCGAGCGTGGCCGGCGCGTTCGGCGCGGCGGCTCAGGAAAAGCTGCCGACTTCCACCGCCACGACGACCGCGGCTCCAACCACGGCACTGCAGATCCTCCAGGCCGCGGCTGTCGCGCAGGGCACCACTCCCGCCGACCATCCGCTCGCGCTGCACGTCAAGGTGCAGCTCCAATACAAGACGCAAAAGGGCGACGAGATCAGCGTGGAGGCGGAGCGCAAGTTCCTCGCCCCGAACCGACTCTGGACCTGGGCCAAGAGCTCCTTCGACGGCAGCGAGACCATCACCGGTTTCGACGGCAAGCAGCCGTGGATTTGGAGCAAGAAGTCGGGGCTCCGTCCGCTCGACCAGCCGGGCGGCGAGACCGATCGCAAGCAGCTCCTCGAAGATCTCGAGCTCACCAAGCTGCTCACCAACGCGTTCCAGCTCGCGCGCCTCGGCGCCAACTTCGAGCATCTCGAGCGGCTCTCCGACGTGAGCGGCTTCGGGATGACGGCGTGGGTCATCGAAGGTGACCTGAAGGTCGAGCGTGATGGCGCCGCGAAGGTCGCCAAGCTGCGGCTCTTCATCGAGCAGGAGAAGCGCCACCTGATGGGTGCCGGTGTGGCGATCGAGGGCGAGGCCCCGGTGCAGATCTGTTTCACCAAACACCAGCGCGTCGATGGCTTCGACGTTCCGCGGAAGATCGAGATCTATCGCGACGGCGAGAAGACCCCGATGCAGACGCTCTTCGTCGACTCACTGAAGCTTGACCCGGGTTTCACCGACGCCGACTTCGCCCCACCGAAGTGATCAGAATCCGCGGCGCTTGAAGAGGTTCTCGAGCTCGGCGGCCGGGATCACGATGCGGGTCGGGCGGCCGTGCGGACAGGTGTGCGCGTGCTCGATGCGGTCCGCCTCCGCGAGCAGGCCGGCGATCTGCTCCTCCCCCAGCGAATCGCCCGCGCGTACCGCTCGATGGCACGCCATCGTGAAGAGCATCCGGTCGGCGAAGTCGTCGAGTCGGCCCTCCGGCCGCTCGCCACGCAGCAGGCCGACCAGGCGGGAGACCAAGCCGGCGACATCGTCGAGTGCCACCACCGCGGGCAGCGCCGAGATCGCGACCGCCGTCCGGCCGAATGGCGCCGCGCGCACGCCGACCGACTCGAGAAGCTCGCTCGCCTCCTCGATCGCCAGCACGTCGGCGGCTGGTAGCTCGACCGGGATCGGTTGCAGCAGCTCCTGACGGCGGATGGCCTTCGATTTCCACTGCTCGCGCAGGTGGCGGTAGAGGACGCGCTCGTGCAGCGCGTGCTGATCGAAGAGCACGAGCCCTTCGTCGCAGGCGGCGGCGATGTAGGTTTTGAGAATCTGCACGAAACGCCCGGGAAACAGGCGCGGCGCGGCGGTGCTGACGAGCGGCACGGCGACCCGCGGAGTCGATGACATGAACGGCATCGGCGCCGGCACACTTTTGCGAGGCGACTCGTCGAGCACGTCAAAGAGGGATTCGCCGCGCACACTGCCAGTAGATGCATCCGGTGCCGGAGCTGGCGACGCCGCCGTGGGTGCCGCCGCGCTCTCGTGCACCGTCCAATCGACCGCCGGCGCCGCGCGGAACGACGGCAGGCGGAATCGTGGCGCCAGGTCGGCGCCCCGCAAGCTGCGCTCGACCGCAGCAACGACGGCCTTGTAGACGTCGGCGGAACGGCGCAAGCGAACCTCGATCTTGGTCGGATGGACGTTGCAATCAACGTCGGCCGGATCGAGATCGAGGAAGAGGAACCAGATCGGAGCGAGGCTCTCCGCGAGAAAGTCGCGATAGGCCGCCCGCACCGCCCCCTGCACCGTCCGGTCGCGCACGAAGCGGCCATTCACCCAGAGGTGCTGCAGACCGCTGCGCGCGCGCGCGATCGGGCGGCGCGAGGAGGCCGCGGATCTT
>CAYRQC010000722.1:0-7150 GCA_964426265.1 uncultured Phycisphaerales bacterium
CCGCCTCATTGCCCGCAGCGCCGGGCCTCGAGCTGGCCGGCCGTTGCGTGATGGCGCACGCGATGGGCGGCGACTTCTACGACGCCGTGGTCGGACGCAATGGCGAGCTGCGGACCGTGATCGCCGACGTCTCGGGCCACGATCTGGCGGCGGCGCTCTTCATGGCGGCGGCGCGCGCGCAGTTCCGTACGGAGCTGCTCGGGCGGCGGCGGCCGGGTGCACTCGCGACCCGGATGAACCAGCTCCTCCACGCCGACCTCGCGCGCGCCGGTCTCTTCCTCACCTACTTCGTGGCGACGATCGATGTGCGCCGCGGCTGCGTGCGTTGGGCGGCGGGGGGGCACAATCCACCGCTGTTGTTGCGGCGCGAGGCGACCGAGGCGGAGCTGCTCGAGTCGACCGGAATGCCCGCTGGCTGCGTGCCCGTGGCGCCGATCGGCGAGCGGCAGCGCTTCCTGCGACCCGGGGACCTGTTGCTGCTCTACACCGATGGGCTCACCGAGGCGGCGGCACCGGACGGCGAGCTCTTCGGCGAGAGGCGCCTCGCGGCACTGCTCGCTCGCCATCGAGCGCGTCCGGCGGGCGAGATCCTCGATCGCGTCGAGGAAGAGATTTCCCGGTTTCGGGGCGGCACGGCCGCGTCCGATGACGGAACGGCGCTGCTCATCAAGCTCGAGGCTCCGATCGCGCCGAAGACGGACGAGACGGTCGCACTGCCGAAACGCACGACCGCCGTCGCGACGCGACGAGGGAGAGGACGCGGACAATGAATGACCGGCGGATCCTGGTGGTCGACGACGAGCCGTTCATCCTGCGCTCGCTCAGTTACGTGCTGAAGCGCGAGGGCTTCACCGTCCTCGAAGCGCGCGACGGCGCGGAGGCGATCGAGATCGCCCGGCGCGAGCGGCCCGAGCTGGTCTTCCTCGACGTGATGATGCCGAAGAAGAACGGCTTCGACGTGCTCGCCGAGATCAAGGCGACGCCGGAGCTGGTCCACTGCCACGTGATCCTGCTGACCGCGAAGGGGCAGGACTCCGATCGCGATCTCGGCTTCTCGCTCGGCTGCGACGACTACATGACGAAGCCCTTCTCACCGATGAAGATCGTCGAGCGCGCGCGCCAGGTGCTGGGGGAGTGCGCGCCGCGCTGAGTCTTGACCCGCCTGCCGGGTGGCCCGAGAATCCGGGCCGCTCTATCTTCGTCAGGCAAGGTCACTTACAGCGATGGCTGCACGTCCTGAGGCGCTTCTACGCCGCCCGCTCGCGCTGGCGCGACGGATGGAACGACTGGGTACCGAGACGGCGTTCGAGGTGCTCGCACGCGCGCGGGAGCTCGAACGGCAGGGCCGGTCGATCGTCCATCTCGAGATCGGCGAGCCCGACTTCGACACTCCCAAGCACATCATCGACGCCGCCTGCGATGCACTGCGCAGCGGCAAGACCCACTACGGGCCGTCGACCGGGTTGCCCGAGCTGCGCGACGCGATCGCGGAGGACTTCACCGCGCGGCGTGGCGTCAGGGTCGCTGCCGATCAGGTGACGGTGCTCGCGGGGGGCAAGCCGGCGATCTTCTTCCCGTTCCTCGCGTTGCTCGACGAGGGGGACGAAGCGATCTACCCGAACCCCGGCTTCCCGATCTACGAGTCGATGATCGAGTTCGCCGGCGCCAAGGCCGTTCCGCTACCGCTGCGCGAGGCGAACCAGTTCCGCACCGACGTCGACGAGCTCGCGAAGCTCATCACGCCACGCACCAAGCTGGTCGTCATCAACTCGCCGCACAACCCGTGCGGATCGACGCTGAGTGCCGACGACGTCCAACGGATCGCGGTGCTCTGCGCCGAGCGCAAGCTCTGGCTCTTCACCGACGAGATCTACTGTCGCATCCTCTACGGCGAGCCGCATGCGACCCCGCTCCGTTGGGGCGACCCCGAGCGCACGATCGTGCTCGACGGCTTCAGCAAGACCTTCGCGATGACCGGTTGGCGGCTCGGCTACTCGATCGCACCGACCGACCTCGCGGCGCGGATCGCGAAGCTGCAGACCAACTGCAACTCCTGTCCCGCGACCTTCTCGCAGATCGCGGCGGTGGCGGCGTTGAAGGGACCGCAAGACGACGTCGATCGGATGGTGGGGGAGTTCCGCCGCCGGCGGGATGTCGTGGTCAAAGAGCTGAACGCACTGCCGGGAGTGAGCTGCCTCACGCCATCGGGCGCCTTCTATGCGTTCGCGAACATCACCGGGACCGGCATGGCGTCCCGCGATCTGCAGAAGGCGCTGCTCGAAGAGGCGGGCGTTGGCACGCTCTCCGGCACCGCGTTCGGCGTGCATGGCGAGGGCTTCATCCGGCTCTCCTACGCCAACTCGGTCGAGAATCTCGAAGAGGCGCTGCGCCGGATGAACCGGTTCCTCAGCGCCAAGATGCCGGCGCGCGCGTGAGCGAGCGGCCGGCCGACTTCCGCAGCGACACGGTCACGCGGCCGTGCGCCGAGATGCGGCGTGCGATGGCGGCGGCCGAGGTTGGCGACGACGTCTTCGGCGACGACCCGACGATGAACCGGCTGCAGGCGCGGGTGGCGGCGCTGTTTGGTGCCGAGGCGGCGCTCTTCGTGCCGAGCGGCACGATGGGCAACCAGATCGCGGTGAAGCTGCTCACCCAGCCGGGCGAGGAGCTCCTCTGCGAAGAGCGGTCGCACGTCTACATCAACGAGGCGGGTGGGCTTGGACTGCTCGCAGGCGTGCAGACGCGGACGCTGCCGGGGCCGGAGGGCGTGCCGTCACTCGCGGCATTCGAGATGGGGATCCGCGACGAAGACGTCCATCACCCGCGCAGCTCGCTGATCGTCCTCGAGAACAGCCACAACTACGCCGGTGGCCGGGTGATCCCGCTCGCGACGATGAAGGCGATCCGTGAACTGGCGGAGCGCCGCGGGCTGAAGGTCCATCTCGACGGCGCGCGCCTGTTCAATGCCGCGGTGGCATCAGGGACGGCGGTCGCGCGCTATGCGGAGCAGGTCGACACGTTGACCTTCTGCTTCTCGAAGGGGCTCGGCTGTCCGGCGGGGTCGATGCTCGTCGCGTCGCAGGAACGGATCGCGCGGGCACGGCGGATTCGCAAGGCGCTCGGCGGCGGGATGCGGCAGGTCGGGATTCTGGCGGCGGCGTGCGAGTTTGCGCTCGATCACCTGGTGGAGCGGCTCGCGGACGACCACGCGCGGGCGCGGCGGCTCGCCGAGGCGTTCGCCGGGATGCGCGGGTGCACCCTCGATCCGCGGACGGTCGAGACGAACATCGTCTTCGTCGAGCGGTCGGCGCGCGACGCGAAGCAGCTCGAGCAGAAGTTGGGTGAGCGCGGCGTGCTCGCGATCGCCCTGGCGGACGATCGGTTGCGCTTCGTCACCCATCGCGACGTCGGCGATCCGGAGGCGGAGCGGGCGCTGCGGGCGATGGAGTCGGTGACCCGCGAGCTGGCGGCGTAGCGGACGCGGGGTGGCGGAAAAAGCGGAGGAGCAGCTTGTCGGTATTCAAGGCGTACGACATCCGGGGTGTCTATCCGAGCGAGATCGACGAGAAGCTCGCCTGGAAGATCGGCGCGGGGCTGGTGAAGCTCCTGCGAGCGCGCACGCTGGTGGTCGGCCGCGACATGCGCAAGAGCGCGCCGTCGATCCAGAAGGCGGTGATCGACGGCATCACGGCGCATGGCTGCAACGTGATCGACATCGGCCTGGTCTCGACGCCGATGGCCTACTTCGGCATCGGCAGCCTGCAGGCGGACGGCGGCTTGACGACGACGGCGTCGCACAACCCGCCGCAGTACATCGGCGCCAAGATCTGCCGCGCGGGCGCGGTGCCGATGTCGAAGGAGACCGGGATCGGCGAGCTCGAGCTGATGACCCGCGGAGCGCTGCCGGCGCCGGCGGGCGTGAAGCTGGGCACGGTGACGACCGTCGATGTGTGCGCCGACTACCAACGCCACCTGCGTCGATTCATGCAGCCGTGGAAGCAGCTCCACGCCGTGATCGACACCGCGAACGGGATGGGCGGGCTCGAGGTGCCGCTGGTGCTCGATGGGGTGGCGCTCCGCTGGAGCGGGCTCTTCCTCGAGATCGATGGGACGTTCCCGAACCACGAGGCGAACCCGCTCAAGGACGAGAACATCGTCGATTTGAAGCGCGCCGTCGTGGAGCAAAAGGCCGACGTCGGCTTCGCCTACGACGGGGATGCCGATCGCTGCTGCGTCGTCGATGAGCTCGGGCAGCGCGTGGGTGCCGACCTGGTGACCGCCCTGCTGGCGCGCGAGTTCCTGCGCCAGGAGAAGGGCGCGGCGATCGTCTACGACCTGCGGGCGAGCCGTGTGGTGGCCGAGGAGGTGGCGGCGCTCGGCGGCCGGCCGCTGCGCGAGCGCGTCGGCCACAGCTTCATCAAGGCGACCATGCGCCGGGAGAACGCCCCGTTTGCCGGCGAGCTCTCCGGCCACTTCTACTTCCGCGACCACTACTTCAGCGACTGCGGCACGCTCGCGATGGTGCACCTGCTGAACGTGATGAGCCGCGAGGGCAAGCCGCTCTCGCAGATCATCGCGCCGCTGCGCCGTTATCACGCCACCGGCGAGCTGAACTTCGAGGTGCACGACGCCGATGCGAAGCTGGCCGAGCTGCGCGCCCACTTCGCCGGTGCCAAGCAGGACGAGCTCGATGGGATCTCGGTCGAGCTCGCCGACTACTGGTTCAACGTCCGCAAGAGCAACACGGAGCCGCTGCTGCGGCTCATGCTCGAGGCGCGTACGCGCGCGATCCTCGAGTCACGTCGGTTGGAGATCGTGAAGTTGATCGGCGGCACACCAGAGCGGTGATCAGAACAAGTAGTAGAGCTCGTCGATGAAGCTCAGCCGCATGGTGTAGTTGTGGTCGCGGGAGAAGGTCGCCGCCAACGGGAGGCGCCGCTCGTCGCACAGCAGCCCGAGTGAGCTTGCCGCGAAGGCGCGCACGTAGGCGACCTCGCTCTTGCGTTTCGCGGTCTCGATCAGGAACGGCGCGGTCGTCTTGTCACCGATGGCGCCGAGTGCGTGGAGGAAGCTCGCGCGCTTGATCAGCTCGCCGCTCGGCTTCTCGAGCTGCGCCTCGATGAGTGTGGGCGCGGTCCGGTCGCCGAGCAGGCCGAGCCCGATCGAGCTCCAGTAGAGGAGCTGCGGATCGTTCTCGCTCGCGAGCAGCTCGCGCATCTGCGGCGCGCTCACCGCATCGCCAAGGCGCCCGAGCGCGAAGGCGAGGTAGCCACGCAGGGCCGGGTCCTTCTCATGGCGGAACGCGGTGCGCAGCTCTTCGGCCGCCTCTTTCTGGTCGAGCAGTGCGATCGCGATCGCGAGGGCGCCGCGCTGTGAGGCGTTCGACTCCTGCTTGAAGAGCGCCATCAGGTCGGGCAGCGCCGACTGATAGCCCGCGATGCCGAGCGCCAGCGCGATGAACGGCCGTTGCCGGGCGTTGGCCGACTCGAGGAGCTTCTTCAACCGGTCGACGATCGCCGGCGAGCCGTTGCTCGCGATGCGACCGAGGGCGATCTCGGCGAACGAGCGGACGACGCCATCGGCGTCATCGATCGCGGCGTGCTCGAGCCCCTTCACGGCGTCGGCGTCGTCCGGACGCGCCACCACACCGAGCGCCGTCGCCGCGCTGCGACGAACCGACACGCGATCGGAGGCGAGCGCCTCGAGCAGCAGCGGGTTCACCGCACGGTCGCCGACGCGGCCCAGCGACTCGATCGCGAGCGCCTCTTCCGCGTCGTCGAGGCCGCGCGATTGCGAGAAGGAGCGCAGGAACGGGGCGTTCGCGGGATCCTGGGAGAGGCCGATCGCGTAGATCGCCGCCAGTCGGATCGGCGTCGGCAACCGGCTTTCGGGTCCGGCAGCGAGGGTGTCGCGCAGCACCGCGGTCGCCTCGGCGATGCCACTCACCCCGAGCGCAACGGCGGCGTTGGCGCGTAGCTCGTCGGGGAGGCGTTCGTCGAGGAAGGTCGTCTTCAGCCGTTCGGTCGCCTTCGGGTTGCGGGCGAGGCCGAGCGCCAGCACCGCGTTGGTGCGCACCGCGAGTGACGTGTCGTTGACGGCCGCGTTGCTGAGGTAAGGCAGCGTCGAGGCGTCTTCCAGGCGCGCGAGCGAATAGAGCGCCGCCGACCGCACCAGCTCGTGGTCGTCGCGCAGCAGCTCGATCAGCGCCGGCAGCAGCAGTTGCGCCTTGCCGGCGGCGTCGAACGGGGTGAACACGGCACCACCGGCCGGGGTCGGTGCGGTGCGCAGGCTCGGCCGCAGGTTGATCCACGCGTCGTGGTTGAACTCCCACCAGAACTCCCAGCGCTCTTCACTGAAGGCGAGCGTCGGCGCGCTGCCGGGCGTCGAGACGGCCGACTCGCGCGCGGTCGCCGAAGCGACGGAGCTGGTGTTGGCGTTCGGATTGCCGGAAGGCGGCGGCGGGAGCGTCTGCGAGCCGCCGGTCTGCCGGAAGAGGCCGCCGTGAGCGCCGGCGAAGGGGGCGAACGCGCCCATCAGCACGAGCGTCGACGCGGCCGGTGATCGCGCACCGGCGAGCTTCATCCAACGCGTCATCGAGGTCTTCAGGGCCATCATGGAAAGCTCCATCGGCGGTGCTCCGTTGCGGCGCTGGTCACGCCGACCGGTCCCTTTTCGGCAGCGCACGGCGCCAGCGTTGATACGCGCCGATCGCGCGTCGAGTGGGTCGTCCAGTAGCGATAAGCGAATCGCGCGCCAGGGCGCGGAGCGGTCGCCGTAAGATCCCGCCCCAGTGAGCTCCGGAGCGCCTGCCCGATGCCCTCTCTTTACTTCGACTGCTTCTCGGGAGCCGCGGGTGACATGCTGGTCGGTGCGCTGCTCGACCTGGGAGCGCCGTTTGAGGCGCTTCAGGAAGACCTTGCTGCGCTGAAGGTGCCCGGCTTCTCGATTTCGCGCGAACACAAGTGGCGCGGTGGGCTCGCCGGAACCAAGTTCGACGTCCAGTTCGACGCCGGAGTGCGACCGCCCCGGCGCAATCTTTTCAACATTTTGGCGCTGCTCGAGCGGAGTGCGCTTCCGGGCCCGGTCGTCGAGCGTGCCTCGCGCGTCTTCCGTCGCATCGGTGAAGCGGAAGCCAAAGTGCATGGCTGCG
>CAYRQC010000723.1:0-7694 GCA_964426265.1 uncultured Phycisphaerales bacterium
CCGCAGCGCGATTCTGCTCGGAGCTCCAGTCGAAGCTCGCGATCGAGCCCCCGCCCCGCTTCAGCCCCGCCGCGATGGCGTACTTCGGGAAGCTCCGTACCGAGATTGCGCTCACCGACACCAGCGCGGGAAAGGGGAGCCTCACCGCCTGGCTCGCGGCGGTCGACCGCCTCTTCATCTACTACCTCGGACGGCTCGACTTCGAGAGCTGCCTGGCCGCGCTCGACCTCACCGACCCCAGCAACGTCAAGGCCCTCTATCCGGCCCGGGCCGAGCTCGAGGCGTTCATGGGTGCAATCGACGACCCGCGCGTTGGCGGAGGCAACTCGGCGCTTCAAACGGCGCTCATCGCATCCCGGAATGACTACCTCGACGCGACCATCCAGGCGGCAGTGCGCTGGTGGACCGCCACGAAGGCGCCGGCGGATCCAGTGCAGCTCAGGGCCCACCTCACGCAGCTCATCGAATCGCTGCGCGTGATGACCGCG
Source organism: uncultured Phycisphaerales bacterium (assembly GCA_964426265.1). Taxonomy (GTDB): domain Bacteria; phylum Planctomycetota; class B15-G4; order B15-G4; family SIAN01; genus SIAN01. The sequence continues at coordinate 489 of CAYRQC010000723.1, forward strand.
AAAGAGCTGCAGCCGGCGGCGAGTGCAGCCGCCACGCCCACGCCAAGCGAGCGCCTCGTCACTCTCGATCCAGCGATCGAGCGGCGCTTGATCGAGCATCACGACTTGCTGCTCACAAACTTCCTGCTCGGTGATGACGACAAGATCCGCATCAGCAACGACTTGCTCGCCGACGTCGCGAAACAAGTCGTGACGATGCTGAGCAAGCCTGCGCTCACCGACCGCATCACGGCGATCCAGGAGCATTTCACGGCGCCGCTTCCGGAGGCGACCGAGGTCGAGTCGCTCTTCAAGAGCACGGGGCTGAAGCGGACGAACACCGAGCTCAAGGAGCTGGCCAAGACACTCGCTCCCCCCAAGGGAGCGGAGCTTGCCCGCGATCCGGCGGTGACCTGGATCCGCGAGCTTGCTGGTCAGCTCGACCCCAAGAACAATCGGGACGCCCAACACAGCCTCGCCAGGAAGTGGGAGAAGCTCCGCGAAGAGCAGAAGAGGCTGGCGACCGCCGTCGCACCGACGGAGGCCGCCACGGCCGCGAGTGATCTCACCCAACCGCTGGTCGACGCGCTGGTCGACGCACTCGACCAGCGGCTGCTGAAGGAGATCCGTCGCTGGTTCGCGACAGAGGTCCTCGAAACGGTCGCCGGCCGCGACGATCGCGACGCGTGGGATCACCTGATCCTCCGGCCCTCCTCCGCCAACCGCAGCGGGACCGCCGCCTCGGCAAGCCCGCCGGTGAACGAGGGGATGGACCTGGACCGGATGGAGCGGTGGCTCAACCGCGACGGCGGAGAGCTCGACCGGCTCGCCAGCAGCTTCCCGCTCGTGGGAGAGCGATCGATTCGATGGCCGTCCGGTGAGAAGGCGGCGGACACGGACGAGCTCCTCGCGTGGACGACCTTCGACTTCCTGCGCGACCTCCAGACGTTCCTGCTCGGCGACCCGCAGTCGCGCAACCGCATGGTGAGCGAGGCGCAGATCGAATGCTCCTTCACCCCGATCGTGAGCGACGGGACGGTCTGGCGCTCGGCCCGTGGCAGCGACAGCCCCTTCAACTGCGTCTTCATCACCCAGCAAGACGGCTCATCGGTGGACGACTTCTTCCAGATCGACGACCTCCTGCGCAACGATCCCGACGCCAAAGCGATCAAGCGGTTGTGGAAGTGCTCGGCGACTAGCCATCCCTCGCTCACCGTCAGCGCAAACATCGCGAACACCCCACCGACGCGCGACAGCGACACCAGCCCCGTCTTCACGTTTTCCGGCCCGCTGGGTCTGCTCCATCTCGCCTGGCGCGGCACGCCCAAACAGGGCAACCTCAACGCTTGGCAGGTGGAGCTGCAGCGCCAACCGGACGCCAAGAACCAACCGGTGGTGCGCGTGCCACTGTCGCTGAAATTCGGCCGGCCGCTCCCACGGGTGCCCGACGTGCTCCGACAACTCCCCGATCGGCCGCGCTGATGTTCGGCTTCAAGCCCGCGGCCCCCGCACTGCAGGCCTACGGCAAGCTGCCGATCGCGAAGGACTACCAGCGCGTGGGGGCGAGCGAGGGGGCGGCACGCACGCTGCGCGATTGGCTCGACCAGACCTTCTCCGGCGCGGCCGCGGGCGCCGAGCTGGCCGCGCCGCTGCGCTTCGCCTTCGCCCCGGAACGCGAGGAGCCGCTGCTCGGCACGCTCTGGCCCAGCGCCGACAGCGGGGGGCTGCGCAAGTTCCCCTTTGCCCTCTTCATCGAGCGGCGACGGCGCGCCCTGGTCGAGGCGGCCAGCCACGGCTTCGCCAGTGAAGCGCCGGCGTTCGCGGCCTTCGACGCCTGGTACGCGGCTCGCAGCAACTACGGCGACGGCCAGGCACTGCTCGCCGCCCTGCGCGGGCGCACGCTCGAGGTGAAGGAGCCGCAAGGATCGGCCGAAGCGGTCGAGCCGGCGAGCGTGCCGTGGCGCGAGTGGCTCGGCGCGCTCTGGCCGCAGAACGGTGACACCGAGCTCCAAGCAACGCTCCAGACGATCGCGAAGCTGGCGCCAGCGGTGCCGACGAGCGTGGCCCTGCGGCTGCCGCTGGTCGTCGACCTGCCATTCGCCGACCAGATCGGCGCCTGGCTCGAGGCGCTGCGCGGCCTGCGGTGGCTGCAAGGAGAGGGTGTGCCGAACTGCTTCTTTCCCGCGAACGCCGAGGAGGCGACCCGCTTCGGCGCGCTCGTCGTCTTCCGCGGGGCGCCGCAACCACGGGACGCGGCTTGGCTCGCGGCACCGGGTGACGCCCCGACGCTTCCGGGTGACTTCGCCCGCCCGCTCCCCTCCCGAGTGGGCGGCGTCGTGCCGTTGGGTGGGCCCTCGCTCGTCGACTCGATGCGAGGCGCCCTCGCCGGCCGTTTTTCCAGCCGAGACAGCTAACCTGAGCTTGCTTTCGTGAGTCCGCTGCACGGGTCGCGTCGCAGCGTCTCTCCACCGGAACGATTCCTTCATGCCCTCTCCTGACGTCCTCGATTTCGCCACCTTGCTCGCACCGATCCCCGGCGACGCACCGGCAGGCGTCGATCCGCGGCAAGACGTCTCGGCGGGGTCACCGTGGTTCCGTTTGAAGGCCGCGCGCTCGCGGGCGAGTGCCGCGGAGCGAACGGCCGCCGGCGCCGCCGAGGCCGATGCCACGCAGAGCCTCACGATTTGGCGCGAGATCCAGACGCTCGGTCTCGCGCTGCTGAAGGAGCGCGCCAAGGATCTCCAGGTCTGCGCCTCCCTGATCGAGAGCCTCGTGCGCACGCACGGCTATGCCGGGTTGCGCGACGGGATCCGACTCGCGCGCGAGCTTTCCGAGCAGTACTGGGACGCCCTCTTCCCGACACCGGACGAAGACGGCGTCGCGACGCGGGTCGCGCCGCTGCTCGGACTGAATGGCGATGAATCTGAGGGGACTTTGATCGGGCCACTTGCCCGGGTGCCGATCACCGCTGCCGGCGGCGACGTGAGCTTCGCGACCTGGCAATGGAAGAAGGCGAACACTCCCTATCAGGGCAATGCCACCGACGACAGCTACGAAGAGAAGCGCCAACAGCACGAAGCGGCGGTCACCCAACTCAAGACGGAGATCGAGAACGCGGTTCGCGCGACGCCGACCGATTGGTACGTCGCGCTGGTCGACGACCTGAATGCGGCGCTGGCCGAGACGGCGAAGCTCTCCGATGTGCTGGACTCGAAGTGCGGCCACGATGCGCCGTCGACCGGGGCGATCCGGGGTGCCTTGCAGGCGGCTCTCGAGGTGATCTTGGTGGTCGCGAAGGAGCGGCTGCCCGCCGCCGCGATCCCCGCGGATGCGGCGGCTGCCGCTAGCGGCGCAACCGCCGGTGGAGGGGGCGCCGCACCGGGTGGCGGCCCGCTCCAGACGCGCGCAGCCGCGTTCGCCCAGCTCACCCAGGTCGCCGACTTTTTCCGCCGCACCGAGCCCCATTCGCCCCTCTCGTATATGGTGGACGAAGCCGTCCGCTACGGCGGCCTCACACTTCCCGAGCTGCTCACCGAACTCATCCCTGACGAAACCGCCCGCAAGGCGTTGTTCCTCCGGACCGGGATCAAGCCGTCGGCGTCGTAGGCGTCGCGTGACGCCCGCCGCCCGGCCCTCGACCCACCGCCACTGACCACAAGGATGTGCCGACCATGGCTGACGGATCCGTCCACGACAAACTGAGCCGAGTGCGCAAGCCTCGCGTCCACATCTCCTACGAGGTGGAGACCGGTGGCGCCGCCGTCGTCAAGGAGCTGCCGTTCGTCGTCGGCGTGCTCGGTGACTTCTCGGGCAACCCCTCGACCCCGCTGAAGCCGATGAAGGACCGCAAGTTCGTCCAGATCGACCGCGACAACTTCAACGAGGTGATGGCGACCGTCTCGCCGGAGCTCAACATCAAGGTGAAGAACACCCTGAAGGGCGACGGCAGCGACATGGCCGTCCAGCTCAAGTTCCGCAACATGGACGACTTCGCTCCCGGCCGCATCGTCGACCAGGTCGAGCCGCTGAAGAAGCTGAAGCAGGTGCGCGACCAGCTCTCCGACCTGTTGTCCAAGGCCGACCGCTCGGAGGACCTCGAGGAGATCCTCGAGAAGACCCTGAAGAGCAACGACACACTCAAGAAGCTCGGCGAGAGCCTCGGCCTTCCGGCCGATGGCTCGGGCTCCTGAAGAAGGGGGAACTGACCCATGGCTGACGCAGAAAAACAGGCGGCCGGACAAGCTGCCGCAACGACCACCGATGGCGCGTCGCTGCTCGAGGCCGCGATCTCGGCAACCAAGCAGACCGAGCGCTCGCGCGCCGAGGAGCTGATCCGGACGCTCGCGCAAGAAGCGATGAAGGGCACGGTGACCTGGAGCAAGAACCTCACGGTCACCATCACCAACGCGCTCGCGAAGATCGACGGGCTGATGAGCACCCAGCTCTCGGCGGTGCTCCACACCCCCGAGTTCCAGAAGCTCGAAGGCTCCTGGCGCGGGCTCAATCACCTCGTGATGAACTCCGAGACCGGCGCCTCGCTCAAGATCAAGGTGATGAACGTCTCGAAGAAGGACCTCTACAAGGACATCTCGAAGGCGGCCGAGTTCGACCAGAGCACGATCTTCAAGAAGCTCTACGAGACCGAGTTCGGCAGCCCGGGCGGCGAGCCCTACGGCGCGCTGATCGGTGACTACGAGTTCACCAGCCATCCCGAGGACGTCGAGCTGCTCTCCGGCATGTCGAACGTCGCGGCCGCCGCCTTCGCGCCGTTCGTCACGGCGCCCGGCCCCGGCATGTTCGGCTTCGAGTCGTGGAGCGAGCTCGGCAAGCCGCGCGACCTGGCGAAGGTCTTCGAATCGCCCGAGTACGCGAAGTGGCGCTCGTTCCGGGAGTCGGAGGACTCGCGCTTCGTCACCATGACGATGCCCCGCGTGCTGTCGCGCCTCCCCTACGGGAAGAACACCAAGCCGATCGAGGAGTTCGGCTTCGAGGAGGTCTCGGTCGACCAGCGCGGGGTCGCCAAGGCGACCAAGACCGACGACTACTGCTGGATGAACGCGGCCTACACGATGGGCACGGTGATGACCAAGGCCTTCTCGACCTACGGCTGGTGCACCGCGATTCGCGGCGCCGAGGGCGGCGGCAAGGTCGAGGGGTTGCCCACCCACGTCTTCATGAGCGACGACGGCGACCGCGACACGAAGTGCCCGTCGGAGATCGGCATCACCGATCGGCGCGAGAAGGAGCTCTCCGATCTCGGCTTCCTGCCGCTCTGCCACTACAAGAACACCGACTACTCGGTCTTCTTCGGCGCGCAGACGGCGCAGAAGGCGAAGAAGTACGACAACCCCGATGCGACCGCCAACGCGGCGATCTCGGCGCGCCTGCCGTACATCATGGCGAGCTCGCGCTTCGCCCATTTCTTGAAGGTGATGGCGCGCGACAAGATCGGCTCGTTCATGGAGGCCGACGACTGCCAGACCTGGCTCAACCGCTGGATCTCGGCCTACGTCAACGGCAACAAGAACTCCGGTGCCGAGATGAAGGCGAGGTATCCGCTCGCCGAGGCGCGAATCGAGGTGAAGGAGATCCCGGGTGCGCCCGGCTCCTACAACGCGGTCGCCCACCTGCGGCCGTGGCTGCAGATGGAGGAGCTCACCACCTCGCTGCGCATGGTCGCCAAGATCCCGGCGAAGGCGGGATGAGCGCACCGACGCCCACCCCATCCACGCATATTTCATGGTGACTTGAACTCACGGTGCCCGGTGGCACGAACGCCACCGGGCACCGCTCCCTCCCATGCCCTCGCCCCTCCTCTCTCGAGCGATCAACGCGACGGTCGCCAAACGGGCGACGGCCAGGATCGCAGCCACCACGATCGCCTCCACGGCGATCGCCAGGATCGACGAGCTGCTCTCGGCGCAGGTCGACGCGATCCTGCACCACCCGCGGTTCCAGGCGCTCGAGGCGGCGTGGCGCGGGCTCGACCATCTCGTGGAGCAGGCCGCCGATGGTCCCACCGACGCGATCAAGATCCGCATCCTCGACGCAAGCTGGCGCGATCTGGTCCGGGACCAGGAGAAGGCGCTCGAGTTCGACCAGAGCCAGCTCTTCCGCAAGGTCTACAGCGCCGAGTACGACACGCCCGGCGGCGAGCCGTACGGGCTCCTGATCGGCGACTACCACCTGCGCCACCAGCCGAGCGCCGACGTCGGCACGCTGCAGGGCATCGCACAGGTTGCGGCCGCCGCCTTCGCCCCGTTCGTCGCCGGCGCCGATCCGGCACTGCTCGGGCTGCAGAGCTTCGCCGACCTCGATCGACCGATCGACCTCTCCCGCGCCTTCGCGCCCGCCGACTACATCGAATGGAACGCGCTGCAGCAGAGTGCCGATGCGCGCTTCGTCGGACTCTGCCTGCCGCGCATCCTGATGCGACCGCCTTGGCGCGACGACCCGGAACGCGCCGACGGCTTCCGCTACGCGGAGGACGTGGCCGCCCCCGACCGCTCGGGCTACCTCTTCGGCAACGCCGCCTTCGCGTTCGGTGCCGTGGTGATCCGTGCGGTCGCCCAATCGGGCTGGCCCGCGGCCATCCGCGGCGTCGCCGAGGAGGGCAGCGGCGGCGCGCTCGACGACCTCGTGCACGAGGCCTACCAGGCCGACACGATTCCGCGCTTCTTCAAGCCCTCGACCGAGATGGCGATCAGCGACGTGCGCGAGAAGGAGCTCTCCGACCTCGGGCTGGTGCCGCTCTGCCATGCGCATGGCACCGAGCTGTCGGCCTTCTATGCCTGCCCGTCGCTGCAGCGCGCGACCACCTACCAGGATGTCCTCGCCACCACCAACGCCAAGCTCTCCTCGAGCCTGCAGTACATGCTCTGCGTGGCACGCTTCGCCCATCACTTGAAGATCCTGGCCCGCGACCGCGTCGGCGCCTTCAGCACGGCCGACGAGTGGGAACGGCTGCTCGACCACTGGCTCAAGGGCTACACGACCGGCAACCCCGACGTCTCACCCGAGCTGCTCGCTCGCCATCCGCTGCGCGAAGGGAGCGCGAAGGTCCAAGAGGTGGCCGGCAGGCCGGGCGCCTATCACTGCGTCATCCACCTCTGCCCCCACTTCCAGCTCGACCAGATGGCAGCGGCGGTTCGCCTCGAGACCGAACTCTTCAGTGCCCCGCGCGTCTGAGCCAAGGGAACCAACGGAACCAAGAGAACCACTGGAACG
>CAYRQC010000724.1:0-6270 GCA_964426265.1 uncultured Phycisphaerales bacterium
GAGGTCGTAGAGCCGCTCGCCAGCGACCTTCACCGCCGAGTAGCGCGGCGGGCGCTGATCGATCTCGCCGACGAAACGGGCCGCCAGCGCGCGCACGGTCGCTTCATCGGCCGGCGCCGGAACCGGGTCGTGCGGCGTGATCGGCCCTTCGGCGTCATCCGTTTCAGAAGAGGCGCCGAGCCGGATCCGGGCGGCGTAGACCTTGCGCGAGCGCGCCAGCAGCTCTTGCAGCCGCCGCGCCCGCCCAACCACCAGCACGAGGACACCAGTCGCGAGCGGATCGAGGGTGCCACAGTGGCCGATCTCGCGCGTCTTCAACCGCTTGCAGGCATGGTCGACCGCGTCGCGCGAGGTGATGCCGGCCGGCTTGTCGAGGACGACGATTCCGTGGGGGACGCCCATGTGGGTTCCGATCTGCTCCCGGTGCCGAGGTCGCGAGGGCTGGTTCGAACGAGCCACTCGCCAAGACGCGGGGAACCGAGCCTTATACCGGATCGTGTAGCGGGCCCTGGGCGGCAAGATGGCGGCCCTCACGGGAGACCTCGAATGATCGAGCGGATCGCGGTGGCTTGGTTCATCGGCTGCCAAGCCGGCACGACCACCACCATCACCACCGAGCCGGCCGCGACCGCCACAGCGGCCGCGCCATCCGCGACGTCGGCACCACCTACGACGTCGGCACCGACGATTCATCCAACCCTCGAGGAGATCTTTCGTCCGCCGCGCCTCCTCGGCGTGAAGCCGCGCGACCTCGCCATCTCGGCGAGCGGTCGTTTCGTCCTCTGGCGCCACACCGCGGTCGACGCCGAGCAGCCCAAGCTCGGCTGGTGGATCGCGCCCTCCGATGGGAGCGCCGATCCACGCGAGCTCTTCCCCGCCGAGCCACGCGTCGACTTGCAGTGGCTGCCGAGCGGCGACGAGCTGCTGCTCTTTCGCAACGACTGGATCGAGCGGCTCGATGTCGCGAGCCAGCGACCGCCGGTGCCGCTCTTCGAGTGCGGCGAAAGCCGTGGCCGGCTGGTCTTCACGCGCGACGGTCGGCTCGCCGTCTTCGTCGCCGGCGAGGAGGCCGATCTATGGGTCCTCGATCTGGTGAGCGGCGCGCGCTGGACGCCGGCCGCCACGCTGACGAGTCGCGGCCGTTGGTTCGAGCTGCTCGAGGAGTGTGGCTCGATCGCGCTTTTCGCCGCGCCATCGGCAGCCGCGACGCCGGCGGCCGCCGGGCTGCCGCCCGTTCCGGCGGCGCCCGCGCCGGTGGCTGCGCCTCCGATCGCCGGAGCGCCGAAGGCCGCTGCGAACGACGCGAAGGAGCGCCCGAAGCGGGTGCTCTGGATCGTCCCGTTGGAGAGCCCGAATCCGGGAGCTTCACCGCCACTGAAGGAGCTGCGCGAGACCAAGCTCGAGGAGAGCGGGCGGGTCGAAGTCTCGGCCGACGGCCGCGTGGCGCTGATCTCGCAGTCGGAGTTCGACGCGAAGCGGCAGCTCGTCGTCGCCGACTACCTCACCGACACGGTGACGACCGTACCGGTGCGCAACGATCTGGCCGGCGACCTGCCGCCCAAGACGACGCTCTCCTTCTTTGACCTCTCCAAGAACGAGCGGCTCGCCTCGCCGATCGATGAAGGCAACCGCTTCTATCTGCTCGATACCGCGTGGTCGCCGACCGGTGAGCGGTTGCTGGCGCAGCGGTTGAGCAGCGATTTCAAGGTGCGGCAGATCTTGGTGGTCGAGCCGCTTTCGGGTCGGAGCTGGCCGCTCTTCGCCGAGCGCGACGACGCCTGGATCGGCGGGCCGCTCACCTTCGCGGCGTGGCGGGGCGACGGAGCCGAGGTCGTCTTCTCGTCGGAGCAGACCGGCTTCGAGCAGCTCTACGCCGTGTCGGCCGATGGAGGCGCCGTGCGGCCGCTCACGATCCGAGCCGGCGAGGTGCAGGAGGTGGTCTCCTTCGCGCAAGGGAACCGGCTCCTCGTCCAGACCAACGAGCGCGACTCTGCGGAGCGGTCGCTGCTCGCGGTCAATCTGGTGGACGACGCGGTGCAGGTGGTGGCCACGCCGCGCGACGGCTGTGTCGGTGATTACGTCGTCAGCCAGGACGGCAGCCGTGCCGCCTTCCTTTTCGAGAGCCTCGGAGTGCCGGCGGACGTCTGGACGATCGGGCTCGAAGAGGGCGCGACGGCGGTGCAGCTCAGCGACACGGTGCCCGACGCGCTGCGCGAGCTGGCGCTGCCGCCAGCGGAGATCGTCACCTTTCCGAGCGGCGACGACGGGACGACCCTGCGGGCGCTGCTCTATCGCCCCGAGCCGTTCGATCCGGCGCGCAAGGTGCCGGCCGTCGTCTTCGTGCACGGTGCCGGCTATCTGCAGAACGTCACGCGCTCGATGACCGAGTACCCGGCGAACCTGCTGTTCCATCATCGGCTGGCGCGGCTCGGCTTCGCGGTGCTCGATGTCGACTACCGCCACAGTGCTGGCTACGGGCGGAAGTTCCGGACCGACATCTACGGCTTCATGGGTGGCAAGGATCTCGACGACGAGATTGCCGGCGTCAAGTACCTCGAATCGCTCGGGTTCGTCGACGCCAGCCGCGTCGGCGTCTACGGCGGCAGCTACGGCGGTTTCATGACGCTGATGGCGCTCTTCACGAAGCCCGACGTCTTCGCATGCGGGGCGGCGCTGCGGTCGGTGACCGACTGGCGAACCTACAACTCCGGCTACACCAACCCGCGGCTTGGCGATCCGAAGCGGGACGCCGAGAACTATCGCCGCTCGAGCCCGATCGACCACGCCGAAGGGCTGAAGCGGCCGCTCCTCATCCTGCACGGCATGAAGGACTCGAACGTCTTCGCGCAGGACTCGATCCGGCTGATCGAGAAGCTGATCCAGCTCGGCAAGGAGTTCGACGCGATGCTCTATCCGAGCCAGGACCACGGCTTCACCGATCCCGACTGCTGGATCGACGAGTACCGCCGCATCGAGCGGCTCTTCATGCGCGAGCTGCGGCCGGAGCCGGCGCGCTGACCCGTCACTTCTTCGGGATGAAGAACTGGAACGGGATGCGCGCCGTGAACGGGCGGGCGAGCCCATCGACGACGTGCGGCTTGAAGCGCCACTGCAGCAGCGCCGCTTTTGCCGCATCGTCGAGCAGGTCGTGGCCGGAGCTCGACTCGATCTCACAGCCGTTCACCGTGCCGTCGGCCTTGACCAGCGCGAGCAGCACGACCTCGCCCTCGAGATGGAGGGTGACGGCCTGCCGCGGATACGTCGGGGTGACGGTGAACTCGGTGGCGGCGTCCTGCACTAGGGAGTCGACCGCGGGGGCAGCTGGCGCACGGTCGACGGGAGGCAGCGAGTCGCCGGGCGGCACGCGCGACGGTGCGTCGGACTGCACCGGTGTGGAAACCGGTGTGGAAGCAGCCGGGCGGCGTCGGATGGGCAAAGTTGCCGCCGTCCGCGGTTCGAGCTCGATTGGAACCAGCACCTCGCGGGCCGGCTCCGTCTCGGGGAGCGCAGCGTCGTCGAGCTCCGCGAAGGCGCGCTCGACGACTGCATCGAGGTCAGCGCTCTCGGATGCCGGCGCGGTTGGCTCGGTGGTCGGCTCGGGCGGCGGCATCACCTCGAGGCGGTCGAGGGGGGGCTCGCTGAGGGTCGCCGGGAACGACGACGATCCGGCGGCCAGTGGCTCGTTAGCGGTGCGGACGCCAAACGAAAGGCGCGCCAGCCCCCAGAGGAGGCCGGCGTGGATCAGCAACGAGAGGAGCAGCGGCAGCCGTTTCAGGAGCGGTACCTCGAGTCCGCGACGACGGCCGGGTCCGGCTCGTCACGCTCGCCAACGATACGGTGCCCCCGGCCGATCGGGTTGGGAGCGCGGCGCAGGGTGGGCGTTGCTTGCAAGCCGGGGTGGCCGTCCGTTGAATGGCGGCCCTTTCCTGCGGTGCCGGCGCCGATGGCGGGTGCCCGTGCTCCCAGTGGCGAGGCCCCTTCGATGCCGAAGCTCTACTTCTCGCGCGAGTTCAAGGAGTTCGAGGTTCCGGAGGGCAAGGACCTCCGCACGCTCGCGGCGGAGCAGGGAATCCAGATCTACGCCGGGCTCCATCAGCTGCTGAACTGCCGCGGCCGCGGGCTCTGCGGCACCTGCAAGGTGCGCGTCAAGCCGCAAGAGGTCTGCTCGCCGCGGACCGGCGCCGAGATCGCGAAGCTGCCGCAGACCGACGCGACGACGCGGCTCGCCTGCCAGACCTTTGTCTTCGGCGATGCCGAGGTGCAGACCTTCCCGCGCCCGCGCCAGGGCTGGATGGAGCACAAGGTCTATCAGCACCTGATCGAGGAGTGAGAGCGTGAGCAGGGGGTCGTGAAGGTCTTCGCCCTTTCCGATCCGCATCTCTCGTTCGGGACGCCGAACAAGACGATGGATCGCTTCGGACCGCAGTGGGTCGGTCATGCGCAGAAGATCGCAGTCGCCTGGCGTGAGCGGGTGGCGGACGCGGACGTCGTGCTCGTGCCCGGCGACATCTCGTGGGCGATGACCCTCGAGCAGGCGCGGCCCGATCTCGAGTTCCTCGCGGCATTGCCGGGCACCAAGATCCTGCTCAAGGGCAACCACGACTTCTGGTGGTCGACGATCGGGAAGCTGCGTGCGGCGTTGCCGGCGAAGATGCTCGCGGTGCAAGGCGAGCTGGTGCGCGTCGGGCCGGTGGCGATCGCCGGCACGCGCCTCTGGGATGATCCCGAGGTCTCGTTCGCGTCGCTGATCGACTGGCAGCCGCGATCGGGCGGCGCGGGCGGTGCGACCGCGATGATCTCGGCGGAGCCGCGGGCGGACGATCGCGAGGAGACCGCGCGGCTCCTCGAGCGCGAGCTCGGTCGTCTCGAGCGGGCGATGGTGGCGTTGCAGGGCGGCACGCGCGACGCGGCGCTCGCCATCGCGATCACCCACTACCCGCCGTGCGGAGCCGATCTCACTCCGACGCGGGCGACCGCGCTGATCGAGGCGTCGGGAGCGCGCCACGCGGTCTTCGGCCATCTCCATGCGTTGCGCCGCGACCTGCCAAAGGCGCCCTTCGGCCGGCGCGGCGCCGTCACCTACACCCTCGCGGCCTGCGACTGGATCGACTTCGTGCCGATCGAGATCGCGACGGTTTGAGGACCGCACCGCGACAAGTCAAGGCTCGCGAGGTGATTGCGCGGTCGGGCCAGTTGCCTGTGGCGTTGACGAGGCACCCATTGACCGTGGATCAGCTTCGAGCTACTCCATCCCCGTCCCGTGATCGCCGAGGAGAGCTCGCCCGCTCTCGATCTGGCCGGGAGCAGCTCTCTCCGAAGCAGTTTTGAAGCAGTGGAGTGCAGTGACTGAAGAAGGAGGAGCGTCGATGCAACCGCCCGTGAATCGACTGGAAGCTGCGCGTCAGGTCCCGACGGTCTCGGTAATTGCCGGAATGAGCGGGGGGGGGGCACACTCGACCTGAGCCCGAGTCAGCGTGCACTGGCCGCTGGCTTCTTCTCGCACTTCTCTGCGTTGCATCGCTGACGTCCGCGCGCGCACAGGGCGTCCATACCTACTACGTGAACGACGGTGACAACGACACGCGTGACCCCGCGTTGGGTGAATACGCGATCGACGTCGGCAGCACGACTTATTGGGATCGATACGCCGACGCAGCTCTATCCACCGGTCATTACTACGCGAGGAGCTTCATGCCGGGTGGGACCGGGGTGCCGGCGACTTTCTTTGATGCAATGTTCGAAGGGTGCCTCGACCTGAACTACTTGAACTCGGTCGTCGTCAACAACTGCTCGAGACCGTCGATCTTCAACGGGACGCCCGGTGTGCCTGGCGAGATCATCGTCGATCCGGGCATCGCGACCGCGGGTTCTCCCGTCATCGGGCCAGCGTGGTGGAATGCAGTCGGCGGCAGCGGCGCAGGTATCCCACGACGTGTCCTCTACTACCCGTTCCCGCTGAATCACGCGCCGATGATGTCTGTATGGCGTGCGACCCGACTGGTCAGAACCTCGAACTCAATGGCACCCCGCACATCCTGCTCTACAACTACCCGGCCCACATGACGGCATTCGGCAAGAACCAGAACCGTTGGAACAATCAGCACGGTCCTCGCGAGTTCACCATCCCGGAAGGCGGCTGGCCGGGGACGGCGGTGTCCTTCCGGCAGCCGTGCGTTCGCCTGGTTTTCTTCGCCCGGGACGCACTGACCGGAATGCCGACGGACGCGAGGGCAGGGATTACGGCGGGTCGACGCCGCTACCGCAGGCTGC
>CAYRQC010000725.1:0-4687 GCA_964426265.1 uncultured Phycisphaerales bacterium
TGCTCGGCGTGCTGCTCCTCGTCGAGGGGCACGCGGATGGGGTGGCTCCACCCGAGCTTGGTCGCGCACCGACGACCGCCGCGTCGACCGTCGAGCAGCTCTTCTCCGAGCTCGGCAGCCCCTACCAACCAGCGCGTGCCGCTGCCCTCGAGCGGCTGTTGGAGACCACCCGTTCCGAGCCGACGTTGCGCGCCCAGTGGCTGGTGCACGAGTCGGCGGCCGTGCGCAAGGCGGCGGCGGAGCTGCTCGCGCGCGTGCCCGATCCCGAGCTGGGCGCGGTGCTGCGCACGTCATTCCTGAATGAACGCGATCCAGCGGTGGGGGAGGCGCTGGTCGCGGCGCTCGCGGCGCTTCCGCAGGAGTTGCAACCACTGTCTGACGCGGTCGATGCGCGGGCCGACCCGGTGTTGGCCGCTCGCTTCGCACGACTCATGCGCGCCGTCACCTGCAATGCCGTGGTCGGCAAGCTGCGCGATGGCGCGGTGCCCGGCTTCTACGACGGACAGTTCACCAGCCTCTGGACGATCCACCGCAAGCTCCCAGCCGAGCTGATCGCGATCGCCTTTGAGGACGGCTACCACCTCGGCGTGCGCGAGATGGCGGTGATGGCGCTCCACGAGACCCGGCTACCAACTCTGGAGCAACAGCTCGCCGGCCTGGTGCAGCCCGAGTATCGCGAGCTGTATGACCTGGTCGACTTGCGGGCGCGCTTTGGTGGCGGCGGCATCCTGAGGCTGTTCGAGCGTCGCCTCTTCGCGCTCTCGCGCTACGTCCGCTTCGCGCTCGCCAAGGCTGGCCAGACCGGGCCGATCCTGCGCATGATCCGCGAGATCGAGCGGTTCCTCGCCGAGCCCGAGCAACGAAAGTACATCGACTACCGGGGCGAACGCGATGAATGGGCGCTGAAGGCGGAGGTGCTGCGCGGGTTGCAGTTCGAGGTCGGCTACTACTACCAGCAGTTCGACGACTACGCTTCGGCTGAGCGTTGCTACCGCGTGGTGCTGCGGCGCTTTCCCGAGTCGCGCGCTTGCGAGAACGCCCACTACAACCTTGCCTGCATCTGCGCGATCCAGGGGGGGCGTCGTCAGGAGGCGCTCGACCATCTGCGCGGCGCGATCGGGTACGGCTTCACGAACCACCAGTGGCTGGTCGAAGACGGCGACCTCACCCCGTTGCGCGCGGATCCCGAGTTCCGCGCCATTGTCGAAGAGGCGGCGACCGGCGTCGTGGACGACAGCGGACGGGACTGGAACCGCAAGCTGCGCCGCTTCCTGCCGGCGGGGATCGAGAGCCTGTTCGACTTGGATGGCGCGCGGCAACGCGTCGTCCTCGAGGACGCCGCCTCCGAGCTCACGCCCGCGGAGCGCCGCCGGTTGATCCAGGATGCGCCGCCGGAGAAACGGTCGCTGCTGGACCGGCTCTTCGAAGAGATCTCGTCCGGCTGAGAGGCGCCGGCGATCAGCGCAGCCCGAGCTGCTCGAAGTAGCCCGTGTAGAACCGGATCACCGCGAACGCCACGGAGACGACCGCGATGCCGTAGACCAGGGCGCCGGCGATGCGCGCCAACCGGCTCGTGCTCGCGTGCCACTCGAGTTCGGCCCGTGCGGCGACGCGCCGCAACGCCACTTCGAGCTCGCCGGCTTCCGCTCCGGTGACCAGCTCGGCGCGGTCGAGCGGGTCGAAGCTCGTGAGTGCTGCGAACGCCTGCGGCAGCGGTTCGCCGCGCCGTACTCGATCGAGGAGGGCGTCGTAGTCGACGCTCGCGGCGGCCGGTCCCAAGGCGGCGTGAGCGGCCGCCATCGCCTCGACCGCGTGAACTCCCGAGCCATAGAGCAGCCCGAGCGTGCGCAGGAAGCGGGTCCGAGCGGCGGCGGCGAGCGGCACGCCGACCACCGGCAGCCGCGCCAGCCGCTCCCGCGCGCCACGTTTTCGCAGCAGCCAACTCATCGACACCGCGAGCAGTGCGATCACGGCCCAGAGCGTGCCGGTAGCGACGACCACGCGGAGCACGAAGCGCGTCGGATCGGTGATCAACAGCGAGGTCGACATGGCCGGGACGACGAGGTGGAGGACCAGGAGCGGATAGGCGTTGGCGGACCAGAGGTGGTTCTGGGCCTGCGATTGGGCGTCGAGATCGTCGGCCAAGTGGCGGAGCGTCTGCGAGATCTCGCCAGCACGGTCGGCAGCGGTTATCGCGGCGATCTCGGTTGGGCCCGCCTCCGGTCCGCCGATCCGCGCGGCGACCGACTGCGAGGACCTCGGCAGCGACGATGTGAGCTCAGGATGCGCCACAGCGGAGGTCACCCCGGAAGGAGGCGTCGTGAGCTGTAGAGCGCGGTCGAGCGCCAGTCCAGCGTCGAGGGCACCCGCGAGCGCCCGATAGCGGGATGCGCGGGCGCGGCTCCTCCGCGTAGATCTGATTCCGAGCATCAGGCTCGTCTTGTCGACCCTTTTAGGATCGGATGTCGCACGTTTGCTGAAACGGGGGCTTTGCTATGAGCCAAAGCGAAGCTACCTTCTTCCACCCGTGCATCACTCCTCGGTTCATCGACGGGATGAACACAGCTTCTGCGGAATCCAGTTTTTCGCCTAGTGCCAAGGAGTGCAAACCAAGGAATGGATCGACGGCCCGCTGGTCACCGAACGACGGTGTGGTCCCTCGATCGCAACGGAATGAGCAAGCCCGACCCAACAAGCTGATTCATTGCCTCTCACATTTTTCCGCTGGCCGGAGTCTTTCCCCTCCCCAACCGCCATCTCCGACCGTGTGGAAGTTGAGATGCAAGAGAGTTTCCCCCGTCCGCGGGGGGAACTCTTTTTTTTCACCCGCGAGCCGCGAGATCGCCGACGAGCTTGGAGGCGCAGCCGTTGACGCGCCAGCGACACGCCACGAGAGGACGCAAGAGCGGCCATGGACGCGGCAACTTCCCTGCTGACCTACACCCAGATTCAACATGCGCTCCGCATCGAGTTCGGGCGAGCGCGCCGCCATTCGCTCCCGCTGAGCTGCCTCGCGATCGCCATCGACGGAATCGACCACTTGCGGGCAGTTCACGGTGGTGCCGCTCGCGACGATGTGATCGTGCGCACCGTCCGTCGTCTCCAGCCACAGGTTCGACTCAGTGACGTGGTTGGCCACTACCAGGATCACCTGGTGGTACTGCTGCCCCACTCTGGCATCGAGGGTGCAAGAGCGGTTGCCGAGCGTTTTCTGGTGGCCGTGCGAAGCGAGCCGTTTCCAGTGGCTTGGACGCCGCAGCAGCTCACCGCCTCGGTCGGCGTTGCCGCGTTCGAGCGACAGGCGACGATCTTCTACGACTCGGTCCTGAAGTCCGCGGAGTCGGCGCTGGCGCAGGCGGTGGCGGCCGGCGGAGATCAGGTGGTCGTCGCGTCAGGAAATTCGCCCGCGCAATCGTGATCGCGGTGGGTGACGCCGGCGCGGGAACCGCTAGGATTTCCCAACTTTTTGCCGGCTGGTCAGTAACGATCGCCACGCGCTGAGCCGCCTCGGTCCGGAACTTCGAGCCGTTCCAAGGTGCCGCACGTGGCGCGTACGCCCAGCGTGGCGAAGCCACAGTTGGCAGGCGGTTGGCAGGTTGCGGAACCGCAGCGGGCGGGTGGGTCGAACCACCGCGGCACGCTGGTGACGCCACCCTTGCCAATCTGGAGTTGCCCAGGTGGCGAAGCCAGTTTGGTTCGTGGTGAAGCCAGCCGTTTGCAGGTCTTTGCGGGAGAAGCGCTCTTGATCCAGGTGAAAAAGCTCGTGAAGAGCTTCGGTGAGCTACGCGCCGTCGACGACGTCTCGTTCGACATCGAGCGCGGCGAGATCGTCGGCTTCCTCGGTCCCAACGGTGCCGGGAAGACGACGACGATGCGCGTGCTGACGACCTATCTCGCACCCGATTCGGGCGACGCGGTCGTCGATGGGAGCAGCGTGCTCTCCGCGCCGCTCGAGGTTCGGCGGCGAATCGGCTACTTGCCGGAGTCGGCGCCGCTCTACCCCGAGATGACGATCGAGCCGTACCTCGACTTCATCGCCAAGATCCGCGGCGTCGACCGCGCCGCCCGCCAGCGCCGAATCGCCCAGATGATCGACGAATGCGGCCTCACCGACGTCCTCGACCGCGAGATCGGGCAGCTCTCCAAGGGCTATCGCCAGCGCGTGGGGCTCGCCGCGACGCTGCTGCACGACCCAGACTTCCTGGTGCTCGACGAGCCGACCTCGGGGCTCGACCCCAACCAGATCGTCGAGATCCGCAACCTCATCAAGCGGATCGCCGAGAAGAAGACGATCCTGCTTTCGACCCACATCCTGCCGGAGGTCGAGGCGACCTGCGATCGCGTGATCATCATCGCGTTCGGGCGCGTGGTCGCGAACGACACCGCGCAAGGGCTCACGGCGCTCAAGCAAGGCGGGACCGTCTTCACCGTCGGAGTGAAGGGTGCGCTCGAACCAGCGCTGGCGGCATTCCGCGCCGCGCCATTCGTGCACAGCGCCGAGCGGCTCGGCTCCGAGGCCAGTGGCGCGCGGCTCACGATCGCGACGCGCAGTGACCAAGGGGCGATCGGCGGCGACCGCGTGTTCGAGTTCGCCGTGCAACGGGGATTGGTGCTGACCGAGCTCAGTGCCCGCCGCGAGTCGCTGGAAGATGTCTTCGCCCAGCTGACGCGCTCCACCGCGTCCGCC
>CAYRQC010000726.1:0-8755 GCA_964426265.1 uncultured Phycisphaerales bacterium
CCGCGCGCTGGCAGCGCGTCTGCTCGACCACTACCGCCGGCTCATCGTGCCGCGAGCGACGTTGCTCACGCCCAACGCGGTTGAAGCGGCCGAGCTGCTCGGCCGTTCCGAGCGCGCAGTCGCGGCCGATCCCGACGCCGCCGCGTCCGCGTTGCTCCACCTCGGTTGCGGGGCGGTGCTGTTGAAGGGCGGCCATCTTGGCAAGCGTGGCGCCGTCGTCGATCGCTTCCGTAGCGCGAGTGAGAGCGTCGATCTGGTGCATCCTCGTCAGCGTGGTGCGTCGCCACGCGGCACCGGTTGTGCGCTCGCGTCGGCGATCAGCGCAACGCTGGCGACCGGCGCGCCGCTTCGCGAGGCAGTCGAAGCGGCCGTTGGCTGGCTTCAGGAGGCGCGCCGAGCCGCGACAACGATGGGTCGTGGAGGGCGTTATCTTGGGCTCGTTCCACCGTCGTGTCGTGGCGAGTCGAACGGCGGCCGGTTCGTTTGACTTCGTTCGGAGGTCGCTCTATCTTCCCGCCCCTCTTTGCGGGTGTAGCTCAGTGGTAGAGCACCACGTTGCCAACGTGGTTGTCGTGAGTTCAATCCTCATCACCCGCTCCAAGGCGCTCCTGGATCTGTCGCGGGCAGTGCCGTCTGCGGAAGAGGCAGCGTCCGCCGTGCGCGCCTCTCGGCCCCGGCTTTGCCATGCGATGGCGCCGCTCTTCGGCCGTTGATTCAACTGCCACCCTTGCAAGGAACCCGCAATGCCACTCTCCTTCGCCCCGTGCCTGTTCGGCACGCTGCTTGGCCTCGCGTCGGCCACGGATGACACGGCCTCAGCGACTCACAAGGCCGGGACCCACAAGATCGTCACCGTCGATCTCAGCAAGCTAGGAGATGAAGATCCGGTCGCGACGGGTCCCTTCGCTTCGGGTGGCCTCAACTTCCTCGGCGAGCTCAATCGGCTGCGCCGAATCGCCCGTGATCCCGAAGTGGCCGCGGTTCAGCTGAAGCCCGACCACTCACTCGACGCGGCGCGCACGCTCGACGTGATGCGCGAGCTGCGGGCGATCCAGATGGCCGGCAAGAAGATCGTCTGCTTCGCCGAGACGCTCGGCGACGGGGTCCTCCCCTTCGCGTCGCTTGCCGATCTGCTGATGATTCCGCCTTCGGGGGCGGTGGAGCTCTCGGCGCCGTCGGTCGAGGTCTTCTACCTTCAGGAGCTGCTTGCGAAGGTCGGCTTCAGCTACGACGTGATCCACATCGGCGAGTTCAAGACCGCGTTCGAGGAGATGAGCCGGAGCACCATGAGTGAGCCGCAGCGCCTCGAGCTGCAAGAGATCCTGAAGGAGCAGTACGAGCAGACGGTCACCACCATCGCCAAGAACCGCGACCTGCCGCGCGAGAAGGTGGAAGCCGGGTTCGACGAGATCCTGCTCGAGCCGAAGCGGGCGCTCGAGCTCGGGCTCATCGACGCGATCGGCTACCGGGACGAGTTCGACGCCAAGCTTGCCGAGCTCCTCGGCGGCGCGCCGGAGCTGGACGCGGACTACGGCGATGCCACGAAGGAGAAGCTCGCCAAGCTGCTCGACAGCCCGTTCGCCATCTTCTCGTTGCTGAAGGAGGCGATGGATCCCGCGGAGGAGTCGCTGCCCGACGGTGCCCGCATCGCGATCGTCTACTGCACGGGTGGCATCAACAGCGGCAAGAGCAGCGCCGGCTTCGGCGGCGCAAGCATGGGCGCCGACACCATCGTCGAGGCGCTCGATCGGGTCCGCGAGGACGAGCAGGTCAAGGCGGTCGTGCTGCGGGTGAACAGCCCGGGCGGCAGCGCGCTCGCGAGCGACCTCATCTGGCGCGCCGTGCAGCGCTGCCGCGAGAAGAAGCCGGTCGTCTCGTCGATGGGCGGGGTTGCGGCGTCGGGCGGCTACTGGATCTCGATGGGCTGCGATCGAATCGTCGCCCAGCCGAGCACGATCACCGGCTCGATCGGCGTGGTCGCGGCGGTCCCGAACCTCTCGCAGGTGTGGGAGAAGATCGGCGTCAACGTCGAGGTGGTCGGCTACGGCCCGCATGCCGAAGAGCTGTCGATGCTGCGCGCCGGCATCGCCCCGCTGCTGCGCCAGAAGATCGAGTCGTCGATGCACGGGGTCTACGACGAGTTCATCGCCAAGGCGTCGACCGGCCGCAAGCTCGATCCGGTGCAGCTCGAACAGAATGCACGCGGTCGCGTCTGGAGTGGTCGTCAGGCCAAGGAGATCGGGCTGGTCGACGGTCTCGGCGGGCTCGAGGAAGCGATCACGATGGCCTGCTTCCTCGGCGGCAAGCTCGACCCCGAGAAGACGCCGGTGCTCGAGCTCCCCAAGCCGCGCGACCTGTTCGACGAGCTGCAGGAGCAGCTCTCGGGCCTGGTGACCGTGCGCGGGCAGGTGGCGCGGATCGCTCGCGAGCTCGATCTGGAAGCCGTGCTGGGCTGGGTGGCCCCCCTGCTCGAGCCAGCCGCGGCGGCGACGCGGATGCCGCGGGTGCTCAGCGTCGTGCCGTACGCCTTGCGGATGAGGTGAGCCCGCGCCGCAAGCGATTCACGTTCCGCCCGCCGTTCACTCCTTCTTGCGCTGCCGAGTCGCCTCCTCGGTGGCTCGCTTCTTCGCCGCCTCACTTTCGTCCGATCCGGCGACGTACCCCTGCTCTTCCAGGTACTTGCGCAAGCTGCGCTCGTCCCCCTCGACGGTGGTCGAGCGCTGCACGCTCACGAGGTCGTCCCACGATGCGATCCGTTCGACCTCGCGTTCGGCGCGGACGGAGGGGAGCACGGCGTCGAGCAGGACGTGGCCGTCCATGTCGGCCCCGACCGCCAGCTCGTTCAAGTAGAGCAGCGTCGGCGTGATGTCGGCGAGGGTTGCTCCCTCGATCCGCGCTCCACGGCGGATCGCGGGACCCCGAAGCAGGACGATCCCGTCGACGGAGTGGTTGCCGGTGCGCTCCTCGATGTCGATCAGGTCCGCCATGCGCATGCGCCCGGCAGGCGTCACGATCGGTGTCGCCTCTTCGAGCTCCAGGTCGAGGTTGACCGCCACCTCGATCTCGCCGGATTCGCGGACACTCGGGAGGAAGAGCCGAGCGTCGTCGGCACCGGTGCGACACGCCTCGAGGAAGGCGACGATCCGGTCGCCGACGGCGGCCGCGCCCGCCGCGCCCCCCTCGCCCGCCACCGGTCGGAAGAAGCCGCGCGTCGCGATGGACGAGGTCTTGACCTGTTGCTCGCTCAGCCCAACCAGGCTGGCGAGGTGGCTCATCTTGGGCCGCAGCATGCGCTGGTGCGACTCGCCCCCCTCGCCGATCGAGGTGAAGCCGTGATCCGAGAGCACCGCGATGGTGGTCTGTGGTGAGAGCAGCGGCAGGATCTCGCCGAGCAGTGCATCGGCCGCCCGGTAATAGCTGGTCAGCACGTCGCTGTAGGGCGCCGCTCGTTCGTGCGGCATGTGGAAGTCGTCGGGGTAGTGGTATTGCCAGAACTTGTGGGCGAGGTTGTCGGTCCCGTAGCAGATGAAGCACGAGAAGTCGGGGAGGTGCTCGCGATAGAGCGCCAAGTAGACGTCGCCGTTGATGGCGAGCTGAAGGGTCCGCTTCGCCGCGTAGCGCGCCTCCCAATCGGGGCTGGTCGCGGCGATCGTCGCCTGTCCGATCGCGGCGAGCACCGTCTTGAGCCGCAGGCCATGACGGAGATAGCCGACGCCCCAGTTGCGCAGCCGGGTCATGGCGGTCGTGTAGTCGTGCTGCGCCAACCAGTCGTCGAACTCGCCGTTCTGGAACGCGAGCTCCAGCTCCTTGATGAAGGCGAGCTCGGTCGGTCGCGTTTCGGGACCGCGCGCCATCCAGGCCGGCACGACGAAGGGATCGAACGGGTCGGGCGGCCAAGTCACCAGCCACTGGAAGAGCCCGACCGACCAGCCCTGTGCCGCCAGGATCTCCCAGAGCCGGCGCGTTTTCAGGTCCTCGTTCTGCTTGCAGAAAAAGTCGAGCACCCCGTGCTTCTCGGGGTGCTTGCCGGTGGCGATCGTCGTCCACACCCGCGGCGAAGCCGATTCGACCTCGGACTTCAGGATTCCCGACGTCCCTTCATCCCGGATGCGGCGCAGGTTGGGCAGCTGATCGTGAGCAATCAGCTCGTCGAGGATCGTCCAGGTGCCGGCGTCGAGACCGAAGACGAAGAGCCGCGGGTGGTCGCTCGGGAGGGCGGCGGCCGGATTTCGCCCCGCGGCCCCGAGGCCGAGCGCGCCGACGATCGCCGCCAAGCAGGCGATGGTCACGCCTCGCCGATCGGCCCAGCTTCGGCTGACGACGAAGAAGAGCAGCGCCGCCGTGAGGAGTGTGGTCGCGACGAGTGTGACGATGGAGAGCGACGGCAAGTCGAGCGCGACCAGTCCGACGACCAGCGGAGTCGATCCCAGTGCGACCCCGATCGGGGCAGCCCACCGTTTCGTGACCAGCATCAACGGCAAGGCCAAGGCCGCAGGAGCACTGGCCAGGATCGCGATCCACTTCGCGATCTCGGGGGCGCCGTCGCTGAAGAATGCTGGAAACCGCAGGCTCAGCAACCCACAGCAGATCGCCGCTATCAGCAACCCGAACTTGAGCGCGAGCCATCTAGTGCGAGAGACGTTCATCCGTCGACGTTCCGTGTTGGGTTGCAGCCGGGCTTGGACTGGCGGTGGATCGATCGGACAAGCTTCAGGATGATTCCCGAGCGGTTCAAGCGAGCTTGCAGAACTTCCTATCGACTCTTTGCCGTCCGGAGGTTGTCCACGGGTTCCTCTCGGGCTGTCCGATCCAGGGCTCCCGCTCAATGCGAAGTGTGCTGTGGTCTCGCTCGACCCGAACCGCCGAACTCCCAGTTTTCGCGCTTGTCACGCTCGCTGAGCGCTCCTATGGTTCCGCCCGTTCTTCCCGCGCGGTGAGCGAGGGCTCGAGCAGCCGCTCACATCCGCGCCGGGTCGAGAGCTCTTGCCACGGGACGGGTTGGTCGGGTCTTCCGCGCGTCGCCGTGAGTTCTCGCCTCCTCGTGAGGAGAGCGCCGGATCGGCAGCAGGCCGGTCCACACAAGCCCTACGGACGCTGCCCATGCTCCTCGCCTTCGGGGAGTCTGCTTCGAGCTCGCGCGGTGCCGCTCCCGTCCACGCCATCGGCGTCGACGCTGCCGAGCTGAGCGCCGACAGCGAGCCTCCGGGTACGAGGCTCGCCGACGGCGAGCCGCCGCGTCCACGCTTCCAAGCTCGAGTTCACGTCCGAGCCAACGTTCAAGCAGAGGTCCGGGCTCCGTGCCGTTCGCAGGCTTGCGCGCCGACGCGGGATCGCGTCGCGTTTCGCGCGAGGCTCCCTGCGCCCCGCACGCCGCTCGTTGGAGGTCTCCGGTAATGGAGAGCGGTGGGTCCGCATCGGCAACTGGGTTGGTGACTGCAGCCACACCTTCGCGGCGCATGGGGCGCGCGCACTACTACCCCAACGTCACCGATGCCGAGTGGAACGACTGGAAGTGGCAGTTCCGCAACCGGATCACGGAGCTCGATCAGCTGCTGAAGCTCCTGCCGATCCCGGTCGGCGAGCACGACCTGCGGCGGAAGGTGTTGCACGACTTCCGCATGGGCATCCCGCCGTACTACATGGCGTTGATCGATGCCGACGATCCCGACGACCCGATCTTGCGTCAGGCGGTGCCGCTCGCCGAGGAGTACGCCTATCGCGACGTCGGCGACGAGGATCCGCTCGGCGAGGAGGACTACTCGCCGGTGCCGGGCATCACGCACCGCTACCCCGACCGCGTCCTGATGGTCATCAGCAACTCGTGCGCGATCTACTGCCGCTACTGCACCCGCAAGCGGATCATGTACGAGGATGCGGTGCCGGAGCTCGAGATCGACCGCATGGTCGATTACATCGCCCGCACCCCGACCGTGCGCGACGTCGTCGTCTCGGGTGGCGATCCGCTCACCTGCTCGACCGGCAAGCTCAAGTCGATCCTCGCGAAGCTACGGGCGATCCCGCACCTCGAGATCATCCGCATCGGCACGCGCATCCCGGTCTCGTTGCCGCAGCGCGTCGACGACGAGCTGTGCGCGATGCTGCAGAAGTACCACCCGCTCTGGGTGAACGTCCATTTCAACCATCCGCGCGAGTGCACTCCCGAAGCGGCGCGCGCCTGTGACATGCTGAGCCGCGCCGGCATCCCGCTCAACAACCAGGCGGTCCTGCTGAAGGGGGTGAACGACAGCGTCGAGACCATGAAGGGGCTGATGCACGGTCTGATGAAGATGCGCGTGCGACCCTATTACGTCTACCACTGCGATCCGGTGCGCGGCAGCGAGCACATGCGGACGACGATCGCGAAGGGTCTCGAGATCATGGAGGGGCTGCGCGGCC
Organism: uncultured Phycisphaerales bacterium; assembly: GCA_964426265.1. Lineage (GTDB taxonomy): Bacteria > Planctomycetota > B15-G4 > B15-G4 > SIAN01 > SIAN01. The sequence goes on from CAYRQC010000726.1 coordinate 6,397, forward strand.
ACACCAGCGGGCTCGCGATCCCGCAGTATGTGATCGACGCCCCGGGCGGCGGCGGCAAGGTGCCGATCAACCCGAACTACCTGTTGCACTACGACCCGAAGGCCCATCGCGCGATCCTGCGCAACTACCAGGGACGGATCTTCGAGTACTTCGAGCACCTTCCGGAAGAGGAGCTGCTCCACCGGAAGCTGGTCGCCAACCGCAAGCCCAAGCAGAACGGCAAGACGAGCACGGACGGCAACGGCCACACCGCCAGCAACGGCAACGGCACCAACGGCACCGGCACCGGCAGATTGCGTCACACCGACGGCACCGGCAATGGGAACGGCAACGGACACGCGAGTGTTCCGGCCAACGGCCACGCGCTCGACGACGTTCGTCGCCAGAGCGTTGCGGTGGCGGCCGCTGGCGGCGCGGTGATCGGTGCCGTCCGTCAAGCTGGTGAAAGAGCTTCGTCGGTCAGCGACGATGGCGTTGTCGGCAAGAGCAAGTGGGCTCATCGCGGCCGCGCGCGGCGCGACGCGAAGTAGCACCCGGGGTCGACCGCTCGCGTCGCACTCGGCGGGCAAAGGATCTTCGTGGACATCGGCATCGCCTTCGACCTGAAGAGCGACTTCAAGGCGGCGGACGGCGCACCGGACGATCGGCTCGAGGAGTTCGACTCCGACCGGACGATCGACGGCATCGTGGCGGCACTCGCCAAGAAGGGCCATCGTGCACGCCGCCTCGGCGGTGGCCGCCGCTTCCTCGAGGCGCTGCTGCGCGAGCCGCCCGAGCTGGTCTTCAACATCTCGGAGGGGTACGGCACGCGCTCGCGCGAGGCGCAGGTGCCGGCCGTGTGCGAGATGCTGTCGATCCCGTGTACCCACAGCGATCCACTCACGCTCGCCGTCAGCCTCGACAAGGCGATGGCGAAGCGACTGGTCGCGACGGCCGGGGTCGCGGTCGCGCGCTCGGTCGTGGTCGAGCGGCTGGACGCGATCGACGCCGTCGACCTCCCGTTCCCGCTCATCGCCAAGCCGCTCTTCGAAGGCTCGAGCATGGGGGTCCGCCGAACCAGCAAGAGCAGCGATCGGGGTGCGCTGCGCACCGAGGTCGCACGACTGCTGAGCGGCTACGGTGAGCCGGCGCTCATCGAGGAGTTCCTGCCGGGCGCCGAGTTCACCGTGGGAGTTCTCGGCCGCGGGGAGGGTGCGCGCGTGCTCGCCACCATGGAGATCACGCCCAAGAACGGCCGCACCGAAGAGTTCGTCTACTCGGTCGAGGTGAAGCGGATCTGGGACGAGCAGGTCGAGTACCACGTGCCGCCGCGCCGGCCGGCGAGCCTGATCGCCGCGGTGGAGCGGGTCGCCCTCGACGCCTATCGCGCGTTGCAGTGCCGCGACGTCGGGCGCGTCGACGTGCGGCTCGATGGAGCGGGCCTGCCGCGCTTCATCGAGCTCAACCCGCTGCCGGGGGTGAATCCGGGCTGGAGCGATCTCTGCGTTCTCGCGGAGCGCGCCGGAATGGAGTACGACGCGCTGATCGGCGCGATCCTCGACGAGACGCTTGCGCGGCTGAAGTCCTGATGCGCGTCGTCGTCTTGCACAACTCCGAGGAGCGGCTCGCCTACGGCGGCGACGCCGACGCGCTCGCCGTGGTCTCGGTACAGGCGTGTGCGCAGGCGGTGGGCGCCGCGCTGCGCCGGCTCGGCCACGAGCCGCTGCTGCTGCCAGCGCCCGAGCAGCCGGCCGAGCTGCTCGCCGCGCTCTCCGCGTGCCGTGCCGACGCGCTCTTCAACCTGATCGAGTCCTACCGTGGCGAGGCGGCGCTCGAGCCCGCGGTGGGCGCGCTCCTCGAGCTCACCGGCCTCCCGTTCACCGGCAACCGCTCGCTCGCCTCTGCGCTGGCGTTGCGCAAGCCGCTGGCGAAGTCGTTGCTCGCCGCCCACGGAGTGCCGGTCGCGGCGGGTCGGGTCGTCGAGCGCGGCGATGAGCCCTTCGACGAGCTGCTCGCCAGCACGCCGTTCCCCTGGATCGTCAAGCCGGCGCAGGAGGATGCGAGCCACGGCATCTCGACGGAGAGTGTCGTCTTCGACGAGCCGGCCGCGCGGGCGCGCGCGCGCTACGTCGTCGCGCGCTACCGTCAGCCGGCATTGGTGGAGCGCTTCATCGATGGCCGCGAGATCAACGTCGCGCTGATCGGCGAGGCGCGGGCGCCCGAGTGCCTGCCGCTCGCCGAGATCGACTTCGCGAAGTTCCCGGCGGGCCGGCCGCGTCTCGTCACCTATGAATCGAAGTGGGTGGAAGGGAGCCCCGACTGGAACGGGACCAACGTCGTCGATGCCGCGCTTTCGCCGGCGGCCGCCGAACAGGTACGT
>CAYRQC010000727.1:0-6114 GCA_964426265.1 uncultured Phycisphaerales bacterium
CTGCAGGTCCTCGGCCATCTCGAGCATGCCGGCGTAGCGGTCGGCCACCTTGCGCGCCATCGCCTGCTCGCAGATCGCGATCAGCTCGGCCGGCACGTGCTTGGCGATCGCGGTCACCGGCTCGGGCGGCCCCTGCAGCACGGCGAGCAACACGGTGTGCGGCGACATGCGCGCGCCCAGGCTCACATAGGGCGTGCGTCCCGTCAGCAGCTCGTAGAGCATCGCGCCGACCGAGTAGATGTCGGAGGCCGGCCCGATCTCCTCGACGCGCCCCTCCGCCTGCTCGAGCGACATGTAGGCGGGCGTCCCGATCACGGCGCCATCCATCGTGACCAGCGACGAGTCGGGGTGCGAGCTCTTCTTCTCCTGGCGATCGGTGTGGACCACGCTGAGTGACGCGTTGGTGGTGGAGGCGGCGAGCCGCAGGTCGCGCGGATCGGGGCGGCCCATCACCTTCGCGAGGCCCCAGTCCATCACATAGACCTCGCCGTACTTGCCGACCATGACGTTGGCCGGCTTCAAGTCGCGATGCAGCACGCCCTTCACGTGCGCGTAGGCCATCGTCTCACAGGTCTTGAGGATGACGCCGAGCGCGCGCGTCAGGCTCCAGCCGTCTTTCCCTTCGCGCACCAGCGCCAGCACCTGGCGCAGGTCGCGCCCCTTCACGAGGCGCATCGTGAAGAAGATGTTCCCGTTCGAGTCGAGCCCGATCTCGTGCACCGGCACGACGCCGGGATGGTCGAGCTGGCCGGTGATCTGCGCCTCCTCGAGGAAGCGCTGGACGGCCTTCGGATCGGCGGGCGTCGCCTTCTGCTCCGGCGTCGCATCCGCGCCGCGCGGGAGGATCGTCTTCATCGCGACCGTGCGTCGCAGGTCGCGATCGAACGCACGCAGGATCGCCCCCATGCCGCCGCGCGCGATCTCCTCGTGGACGGAGTAGCGCGATCCTTGATCATGGGAGGCGAGCTGGAACGGCACGGAAGGGGTGCCGTCGGCGTTTACGGGCGGTGCGCTCAGCAGTTGGTCGAGCACGATCGAGTCGCCGAACTGGGCGCGCAGACGGGCGGCGAACGGCGACGACCCGCTCCGCATGCCGGAGCCGCTGGCCGGCTTGCCGCTATCGCCAGACGCCACCGGCGGTCTTGGATCGGGCTCCTGTTCGCCAGGCTTCATCGAATGTCAGAAGACGAAGGCCGTCTGCACCGTCACCGCCGGGATCCGAGCGCCGGGGCCGCTGTTGGCGCCGTTGACCTCGGTCCAGGAGAGCTGGAGCTTCACGGCATTCCAGTCGCTCACGTCCCAGCGCACACCTACCGCGATCGTGTCGCGGTCGTCGACGCTGGTGAAGAAGCGGTCGGCGTCGTCGAGATCGAGGGCGTCGTACCGGACGTAGGGGGTGAAGTCGCCCGCCTTCCGAGAGACCTGCAAGTAGTAACCGTTCGAAGTCGCCGACGGGCCGTGGCCGCCGTGGCGGATGTTGAAGCCCTCCGCCATCACTTCCCACTGGTCGCCGAACCAGGTCACGAACGCACCGACGATGCGCTCGTCGAGGCTGGCGTGGAGCGGACCGTCGCTCGCGTTCTGGTTGCGCGGGATGTGGTCGAAGTAGCCGTTGGCGCCGAACCGGAGGCCCTCGATCTTCGAGGGAGCGATACCCAGCGCCAGGTTGATGCTCTTGAACTCGTTGTTGTCACCCGAGATCTGCGGGGGATCCGGCGTGCGACCGCGGCCGTTGCCGCACTCGACCGTGTAGTCGACATCGGCCATCGCGCAGTCGTGGCGTCCCTTGAAGAGCAGGCCGATGGTGTGGACCGGCAGCAGGCCGTCGTCGTCCTCGAAGTGGAGAATCGCCGGCCGGTCGATGCTGGTCTGCAGCCACTCGCCGTGGTGGAACGCCTCGTTCCAGTAGCCGATCGTCGAGTGGAACCGTCCAACCTGCAGGTTGAAGCGGTCGTCGAAGTCGTACTTGAGGAGCAGCCGCTCGACGTCGAGGACCGTCTCGTTCCCCGACGAGGGTTCGAAGACGGTCTCGTTCAGGAACGAGATGCGGTCGCTCACCTGCGAGTTGATGAAGAGATCGAGCGCTCCGAGTGCGAAGCCATCGGAGGTCTCATCCTGCGTGTCGTCCTCCGAATCGACGCGCTCGAACCCGCCCTGCACGTGGCCGAAGCCCTTCAACGTGAGCGTCGGCCCGCTCATCGAGCTGTCGGGAAGCTCCTGCGTCGAGTCGAGGCGAGCGTGGAGCCGCGCGACTTCCTCGGTGAGCGCGTCGAGTCGCTGGCTGGTCTCGTCGCTGGTCGGGTTGGCTGCGGCACCGCCCGGTGCAACCGGCTGGGGAGCCTGCGCCGGGGTGGGTGGAGCGCCAGCGACCGCTGCAAAGGTGACCGCGATCCCGGACAGTCTCATGCGTTGCTCCCCGCCGGCGTCGATCAGAAGACGAAGCAGGTCTGGAGCGTCACCGAGGGCACGTTCGAGTCGGCACCACCGTTGGCGCCGTTGATCCGCGTCCACGTGAACTGCAGCTTGAGCGCGTTCCAGTCGCTGACTTCCCAGCGCAAGCCGAGCGAGAGCGCCTTGCGGTCATCGCGGCTCGCGTAGTAGCCGTCGCCATCGTCGAGGGCGACCAGATCCCCGCGCAGATAGGGCGTGAAGTCCCCGAACCGCCGTGCGAGCTGCAGATAGCAACCATTCGACGTCGAGGATGGCCCATGACCACCGTGGCGGTTGTTGAACCCCTCCGCGATCATTTCCCACGGGAACGCGATGTAGGTCACGAACGCCCCGACGACCCGCTCGTCGATCGACCCGTGGGCGGGTCCCTTGCTGCTCGCCGTGGTGTTCTCCGGGATGCGGTCGAACCAGGCGTTCGCGCCGAACCGGAGGCCGTCGATCGCGGCGGGGCGGACGCCGAGGGCGAGGTTGATCCCCTTCATCTCGTTGGGGTCGCCGACGGTTTGCGTCGCCTCGGCGGTCGGGGCGCGGCCGTTTCCCACCTCGAGTGTGTAGTCGAGGTCGGCCACGGCCGACTCCTGATCCGCCTTCAGCACGAGCCCGACGAGGTGCACCGGCAGCAGTCCGGAGGTGAGCGTGATGGGGCGACCGATGGTGGTCTGCAGCCACTCGCCGTGGTGGTAAGCCTCGTTCCAGTAGCCGGCGGTCGTATGGAAGCGGCCGACCTGCACGTTGAAGTGATCGTTGATGTCATAGGTGAGGATCAGCCGCTCGATCTCGATCAAGCTCTCGCCGGACGACGTCTGCCTGAACTGGGTCTCGGTCATGAACGAGATCCAATCGCTCACCTGCGAATTGATGAAGAGATCGAGTCCGCCGAGCGTGAAGCCGTCGACCGTCTTGTCGAGGGCGTCATTCTCGGAGTCGGTGCGCTCGATGCCCGCTTGCACGTGGCCGAACCCCTTCAGCGAGAGCGTCGGGCCGTTCGTCGGATCGTCGACCGTGCCCTCGGTCGCATCGAGACGGGCGTGCAGGCGGGCGACCTCCTCGGTGAGCGTCGCGATGCGTTGCTCGAGCTCGCCACCGACCGGCGGAGCCTGAGGTGGCTGCGGTGTCTGCGACAGTGCTCGCGAGCCGACGGCAATCCACACGAAGGCGAGCACGCTCCGGGACCATCTCATGCGTTCGTTTCCGCCTACTTGTTCACGAGACGCAGCGAGTAGTCGGGCGCCGCCGGCGACTTCTTGTCGATGGTGATGATTCGCACCTTCGCACTCTTCGGGATCGCGCTGACGGCGACCACCGCGATCGCGTCCTTCTGCTTCTCGACCAGCGCGATCATCGCCGCCGAGTCGGCCTCGGTCTTCGGGAGCTGCGCGATCTTGTTGCGATAGAGCAGGTGGGTCCAGTACTTCTTCAGCTCCTTCTCGTCCATCTTGAAGACGACTTTGAGGAGCACGTCGCGTTCGGTCGAGGGGCTCGGCGGCAACGCGAGCAGGATGCGGTTGCCGTTGGTCCAGCGCTGCTGCTCGGCGCGCAGGATGTGGGTCAGAGTCTCGAGCGCAAGGTCATCGAGCGGATTGTCGGGATGCACCAGCACGACGCAGTTGGTGTCGACCGCCTTGGGATCGGACTGTGCGGGACGGGATGGCGTCGGATCGGGCGACGCGCCGCTCGCGTCGCCGGTCGCGTTCATGGGGTGCCACGCCCCGCCAGCCTGGCCGACGGCGAGCGCGATCACGCTCGCCGCGACGATCACGAGGCGCAGGGCGGCATGCGCAGCGCTGAATCGACAGTGCGTTCTGTCCATGCGCTCCCGATTCGCTCCCGATGGATGGCGGCGGATCCTAGTGCCGACCGGCGGAAAGCTCCACTCCCGAGTCACGCGCCGTCATCGCGCGAGATGGCGCGCAAAGAACGAGCTGTCCGGGCCGAGGTTCTCGTAGGCGAAGTGGTAGTGCGGCGCACTGACCGGTCGTTGGGTCGCGCCGAAGTCGTGGATGCTGGTCTGGAACTGGTGCACGGCCGATCCCGACGCCAACAGCAGGAGCGGCAGCAAGAGGCAGCGGCGGACGAGCGGTCGGTAGCGCTCGGCTGCTCGCAACCCGACGACCAGCAGCAGGAACATGAGTGGCGCGGTTGCGCGGCAGAAGAGGTCGCTGAAGGCGCCGTAGCTCACGAGTGGCGCCACCAACAGGTTCGCCGTGAGTGCGAGCAGCGTCACCCGTTGCGGTGGCGTGAAGTGGCGGAGGGTCGGCGCGATCGCCAGCAGATGGACGCCGAAGCCGAGCCCGTAGAAGAGGAGCACGAAATCGGCCTGCGCGAGCTTGACGCGCGAGGGGATCCAGGCGATCGGGTTCGTGCCGGCGCTCCCACCGGCATAGAAGAGCGCGAAGAGCACGAGCAGCACCGCCGGCGCGAGGAGGTTCTGCAGCGAGAGGAGCTCCCTCCATCGGTGGCGCGCGCTCGCCGCCAGCAGCACGGCCAGATAGGGCAGCAGTCCGAGCGCGATCAGCGGCGACCAGAAGAAAAGCAGCGAGTAGGCGAAGACGAGGCTCTCGAATCGCCGCTGCCAGAAGAGTGACGTCACGACTGCGGCCACCAGCCAGCCGGCGATCACCTGGTGGGGCGCCCAATAGAGCTGAAACGTCGTCGACAAGTAGTTGCCGACGAAGTGCTGGAAGGCGTACGAGGTCCAGAAGCAGAGGTGGTCGAGGTCGGCCGGCAGGAGCGGGTAGCTGCCATCCGGTACGAGCCGCGCCCGCGCGTACCAGTAGCCGACGAGATCGAGCGCGCCGAACAGGGCGAAGGTCACCGCGAGCGCGACCGAGAGGCGGCGTCCCGCGAGGCGCGCGAGCCAGAGCAGCGCCTGCCAGACGCCGACCAGCGTCCAGAGGTAGAGCGCCTTCTGCGCGATCGCGTAGCCGAACGCCTTCCCGACCAGCGCCGCCGGCAGGTAGTAGCCCAGATAGAAGACGAGGTTCTGGTCCTGGCCGTAGCGGACTGGCCAAGCGTGCTGGACGAGGTCCTGCAGCCGGCCGTTGTGCATCTGGTAGTCGACGCTCTGGTAGCCAAACCCGCCGGCGCCGGAGAGGTGGACCCACAGCACCACCACCGCAAAGCAGAGAAGCGAGCGCACGGTCGGCTCGACCAGGGGTGGCGCGGTCGGCGACGCAGTAGAGGCTGTCGCAGAAGCAGCCGGAGAGTCTCCCGGCATCGTTCGCGCCGACTTCAGCGCTCGCCAAAGGCAGATGCCGAGCGTCGCCATGACGGGCAGCGCCACTGGCCATTGCAGCCAGCTCGCCGCAAACAAGAAGTAGGGGAGCGCCAGGAAGAGCAGCGTCGCCGCCAACAGCCGCCGTTGCGTGAGGGCGTGAAAGAGGAGTGTGCCGAAGCCGGCGTAGAGGAGCGCCTCCGCCGTGCGCGCCCACCCAGTTGCTTGCGCATCGGCAGGCGCGGGGAGCAGCAGCAGCGCCAGGAACAGGACGCAGAGCGTCGCGAGGGTGCGGCCGGGCGCTACTCGGCGTGCGAGCCGTGAGGGCACGGTGACGGGGCTCGAGCTCATCGCGTCCTACGAGTTCCTCGAGGTCATCGAGTTCGTCCAGCTCGTCCAGCTCGTCCAGCTCGTCCAGCTCATCCGGCTCATCCGGCTCATCCGGCTCA